>CAXSEX010000082.1:0-12706 GCA_964236415.1 uncultured Acetobacteraceae bacterium
CGGCGCCGCAGGTCAACACGATGGACGGGGCGCGGGCCCAGCCGGTCCTGGCCTGCGACGCCGCCGCGGTGCTGGGTCAGCCCTGGCGGCCGCGTGAACTGCGGGTGATCCTGCCGCCCGCCGCGGCGGACACCCGGCTGCTGGTGCCCGAAGGCGACCGGCTGTGCCGCCGCCTGGGAGATTTGCTGCTCTGTTCCCGCGATGACCCGGCCGTGCTGGCGCTGGCGCCATGACCCCGGGCCTTTCGACGGACGGCGGGGCCAGCCCCATGCCGGCCCGGCCATTGTTCTCCGTCGTGGTTCCGGTGTTCAACGAGGCCGAGGGCTTGCCCGAGTTCCACCGCCGCCTTTCCGCCGCCATGTGTCGGCTGGGCCGGTGGGAAGTGGTCTACGTGAACGATGGCAGCACCGACACCAGCCTTGCGGTGCTGCACCGCCTGCATGAGGCCGGCCCGGGCGTCGCCGTTCTCAACCTGGCACGCAACTTCGGCAAGGAGATCGCGATGACCGCGGGCCTCGACCACGCCCTGGGCGACGCCGTGGTGGTGATCGACGCCGACTTGCAGGACCCGCCGGAGCTGATCGAGGCGCTGGCGGCGGAGTGGCGGGACGGCTACGACGTGGTCTATGCCCAGCGCCGGGCGCGAGACGGCGAGACCTGGATCAAGAAGGCGACCGCCAAAGCCTTCTACCGGGTGATGGAGCGGATCGGCCACGTGCCGATGCCGCGGGACACAGGGGACTTCCGGCTGATGAGCCGGCGCGTGGTGGAAGCGGTGGTTTCGCTCCGCGAGCAGCAGCGGTTCATGAAAGGGCTGTTCGCCTGGGTCGGCTTCCCCAGCAAGGCCGTGCCGTATGACCGCGCCCCGCGCCACGCCGGCCACACGAAATGGAGCTACTGGCGGCTGTGGAACTTCGCGCTTGAGGGGGTGACGAGCTTCACCGTGGTCCCGTTGCGGATCTCGACCTACGCAGGAATGGGCATCGCCGTGCTGGCCCTGATGTACGGCGCGGTCGTGGTGGGGCGTGCGCTGCTGTTCGGCAACGAGGTGGCGGGGTATCCGAGCCTCCTGACCTTCATCCTGTTCCTGGGCGGCATGCAGCTTATGGCGTTGGGCGTGATCGGGGAATACCTCGGGCGCGTGTTCAACGAGGTCAAGCAACGGCCGCTCTACATCGTTGAACGCCACTCGCGGGCGAACGCGCCCGGCACGGCAGCCCCTTCCCTGCAGAGGGCCGGGGCGCCCTCAGGCATTGGACCGACAAGCCCTATCGTGGAAACCCAACGCCCGTCAGCGTCTCTGACACGGCCCACAGCCGCGCCGTCGCTGCGGCGTCCTGCGCTTGGGGCATGACGCGGGCCGGGCCGGGCGGCCCCTTGATCTCGCCCATTCCCGTCGGGCCGTAGTAGCCGCCCGCCTGCGCATCGGGCGAGGCGGCGGCGTGGATGAGCGGCAGCGCCCCGTCCGCGGCCGACTGCGCGAACAAACGGAACCCCGCGTCCAGCAGGCGGCCCTTCAAGCTCGGTGCGCCGCCGCCGGGGCCGTTGGCGATCAGGTCCGTGGCCGCCCAGCCCGGATGCGCCGCGACGCTCACCAGGGGCCAGCCCTGTGCCTTGGCGTGCCGGGCCAGTTCCAGCGCGAACATCAGCATCGCGAGCTTGCTCTGGCTGTAGGCCGCCCAGGCGTTGTAGCGGCGCTCGCCTTGCAGGTCGTCCCACGCCAAGCGGCCCCGGCGGTGCGCCACGCTGCTGACCTGCACCACGCGCGCCCCTGCCTCCGCCCGCAGCAGCGCCGGCATCAGCCGGGCGGTCAGCGCGAAGTGGCCGAGGTAGTTGGTGCCGAACTGCAACTCGAACCCGTCCGCGGTGGTGCGCCGGGCGGGCGGCGCCATGACGCCCGCGTTGTTGACCAGGGTGTCGAGCGCCGGCCCTGCCGCCAGCATCCGCTTGGCAAATGCCTGGACGGAGGCAAGGCTGGCCAGGTCCACCATCTCGAACTCGGCGGAAGCGCCGGGTATCTCCCGCCGCAGCCGGGCCAGCGCCGCTTGCCCCTTCGCGGCGTCGCGCCCGGCGAGCACCACGTGCGCCCCGGCCCGCGCAAGGCCCGCCGCCGTCTCGAAGCCCAGCCCGCCCGTCGCCCCGGTGACGACGGCGCGTCCGGGCGCGGAGCGTGTCAGCAATGCGGCTCGGGGATCGAGAACTCGCTGAGCTTGCCCAGCATCACGAAATCGGTGAAGTCCATCGTCAGGTCGTCGGCGACGCCGTTGGCCCAGTACTTCATGCCGACCTCGTAATCCGGGCTGCCGGCGGGCTTGGAGTCGTTCGTGGGCTTGATGGTGCGGTCGAAGAAGGCGATGTGCACCCGGCCGCTCGGCAGCTTCGCCAGGTCCGGATAGGGCGACGTGGTCGGCTTGGGGTTCCAGCTGGTGATCGCGACCGAGCTGTCCTGGATGCCCTTGTCGCCGGTGCCGTCGAAGATCGGCAGCGCGATGAAGTGCTTGCCGGCCTCGGCGGCGGCGATGATGGCGGCGGTGTGCGCCATGGGGAACACGGTGCCGGGCGGGATCGACACCGTGCGCTCTTCCGGCACGGCATAGCGGATGCTGCCGGGGCCGCCCGTCTTGTCGAGGGAAGCGTCGCCCTCCACCTGCTCCGTCACCGCGGTGTCGGTGGTCTGCCGCATGCGGAAGCGCATGGACAGGCCGTCCTTGCTTTCCCAGGTCGCGTAGTCCGACACCAACTCGATTTCCTGGCCGTCGTTGTTGGTGATGTTGAGCGACAGGCGCTGCCGCGTCGCCCAGCCGTCGCAGGCGTCGGTGATCTCGTAGGCCATGGTGCCGCTGGCGGCCTGCACGTCGCCGCGGGCGCTGTCCATCTTGAGGCGGTACAGCGCGCGGTGGGCGGCGAGCGGCACCGGGTCGGCGGCGAGCGCCGGCAAGCTCAGGGCGCTCAAGGCGGGGGCGCTCATGGCGAGAAGGGCGGCAATAAGGCGCAGGCGCACTGCGGTTGCTCCGAACAGGGTCCAGCAGTGGACATAGGCCCGTGCGCCCGCCCGCGCCAGGGCCTTGGGGTGCGCGGGCGTCAGGTCGCGGGCTTCGCCTGCGGCGGCAGGTCGAGCCTGAGCGACAACTCGCGCAGCCGCTTCTCATCGACCGGCGCCGGGGCGCCCATCATCAGGTCCTCCCCTTGCTGGTTCAGCGGGAACAGGATCACCTCGCGGATGTTCGGCTCGTCGGCCAGGAGCATCACCATGCGGTCGATGCCCGGCGCCGACCCGCCGTGCGGCGGCGCGCCGTAGCGGAACGCTGCCAGCATGCCGCCGAACCGCGCTTCCACGTCGGCCGCGGTGTAGCCGGCGATCTCGAACGCGCGCACCATGATGTCCGGGCGATGGTTGCGGATCGCGCCCGACGACAGCTCGATGCCGTTGCACACGATGTCGTACTGGAACGCCTTGACCGTCAGCGGGTCCTGGGTGTTCAGCGCCTCCAGCCCGCCCTGCGGCATGCTGAACGGGTTGTGGCTGAAATCGATGGCCCCGGTTTCCTCCACGGTCTCGTACATCGGGAAGTCCGTGACCCAGCAGAACCGGAAACAGTCCTGCTCCATCAGGCCAAGCTCCTGCGCGAGCCGGGTGCGGACCTGGCCCGCGAACTTCGCCGCCTCCTCCCGCTGCCCGGCGGCGAAGAACACGGCGTCGCCGGGCCGGAGGCCGCAGGCGGCGCGGATGCCCTCGATCCGCTCGGCTTCCAGGTTCTTGGCGATGGGGCCGCGCCCGCCGTCCTCCTCGAAGATGATGTAGCCGAGGCCGCCCGCCCCCTGATCCCGCGCCCACTCGTTCAGCTTGTCGAAGAAGCCGCGCGGGCGAGACCCGGCACCCGGCGCCGGAATGGCCCGCACGATGCCGCCCGACGCCGCGATGCGCGCGAACAGGCCGAAGCCCGACCCGGCATACTGCTTCGTGACATCGGCGATGCGCAGCGGGTTGCGCAGGTCCGGCTTGTCCGAGCCATACTCCAGCATGGCCTGCTCGTAGGGGATGCGCGGGAACGGCGGCTTCGTCACCGTGCGGCCAGCCCCGAACTCCTCGAACACCCCGGCCATCACCGGCTCCAGCACGGTGAACACGTCCTCTTGGGTGACGAAGCTCATCTCGAAGTCGAGCTGGTAGAACTCGCCGGGGCTGCGGTCGGCGCGGCTCGCCTCGTCGCGGAAACACGGCGCGATCTGAAAATAGCGGTCGAACCCGGCCACCATCGCGAGCTGCTTGAACTGCTGCGGCGCCTGCGGCAGGGCGTAGAAGGTGCCGGGATGGCTGCGCGACGGCACCAGGAAGTCGCGCGCCCCTTCCGGGCTGCTGGCGGTCAGGATCGGGGTTTGGAACTCGGTGAACCCCTGCTCCATCATGCGGCGGCGCAGGCTGGCGATCACGCCGGCGCGCAGCAGGAGGTTGCGGTGCACCTTGTCGCGCCGCAGGTCGATGAAGCGGTACTTGAGGCGCAGATCGTCCGGGTATTGCTGGTCGCCCGCGACCTGGATCGGCAGCACGTCGGCGGCGCTCTGCACTGCGATCTCCCCCACCTGCAGCTCGACCTCGCCCGTGGGCAGGCGCGGGTTCACCGTGGCCGGGCTGCGCGGCACGACCTGGCCGGTGACGGTGACCACGCTCTCGACCCGCAGCGCGTCGGCCGTGTCGAAGGCGGGGGTGCCCGCAGGCAGCACGCACTGGGTGATGCCGTAGTGGTCGCGCAGGTCGATGAACAGCAGGCCGCCATGGTCGCGCTTGCTGTGCACCCAACCGGACAGCCGGGCCGTTTGCCCGGCGTCCGGGCCGCGAAGGGCGCCGCAGGTGTGGGTGCGATAGGCGTGCATGGCGGTGGTTCCCAAAAGATGCGGCACACAAACCGCGGGCATTTGCGGTGTCAAGGTGCGGCCCTTACATACGTGCAATGTCGCGACCCAACCCCGCCTTCGCCGCCCCCGTCCTCGTCACCGACACGGCCGCGCTCGCCGCCTTGTGCGGGCGCTTGGCGGCCGAGCCGTTCGTCACCATCGACACCGAGTTCATGCGGGAACGCACCTACTACCCCGAGCTGTGCGTCGTGCAGCTGGCAGGCGCCCAGGACGTGGCGGTGATCGACGCGCTGGCGCCGGGCCTCGACCTCCTGCCGCTCGGCGCGCTGCTCGCGGACTTGGGCGTGGTGAAGGTGTTCCACGCGGCGCGGCAGGATGCCGAGATCTTCCTGGAACGCTTCGGCAGCGTCCCGGCGCCGCTGTTCGACACCCAGGTGGCGGCGATGGTGGCGGGCTTCGGCGACCAGGTCGGCTATGACGCGCTGGTGAGCGCGCTGACCGGCGGGCAGATCGACAAGGCGCACCGGTTCAGCGATTGGTCCGCCCGCCCCTTGTCCCCGGCGCAGGTCGCCTACGCCGCCGCGGACGTGACCCACCTGCGCCAGGTTTATGAGCGCCTGCAAGACAAGCTGGCGCGGGACGGGCGGCTCGATTGGGTGGCGGAGGAGATGGCGGTTCTGGCGCAGCCCGGCACCTACCGCCCGGAGCCGGAGGCGATGTGGGAACGGCTGCGCCCCCGCACGGCCAACCGCCGGATGCTCGGCCTGCTGCGCGCCGCAGCCGCCTGGCGGGAACGGGAAGCGCAGCGGGTCAACATCCCCCGGCAGCGCCTCCTGAAAGACGAGAGCCTGTTGGAGATCGCCGCCACCGCCCCCACCAGCGCGGAGGCGCTGGCCCGGGTGCGCGGCATTTCCCGCGGCTTCGCCGAGGGGCGGAGCGGCGCCGGGCTGGTGGCGGCGCTGCAGGACGCGGCGGCGCTGCCGGAGGCAGCACTTCCGGATGCGCCGCGCGCCAAGGACGGCCCGCGCGCCTCGCCCGCCTTGGTGTCGCTCCTGAAGGTGCTGCTGGCGGCCAAGTGCGAGGAGCACAACGTGGCGCCGAAGCTGCTGGCCTCGTCGGATGACCTGGACCGCCTGGCGACGGAGGCGGCGCCGGACATCCCGGCCCTGCACGGCTGGCGGCGCGAGATGTTCGGCGCGGACGCGCTGGCGCTGAAGGCCGGGTCGATCACGCTGGGCGTGGCGGGGAAGCGGGTGAAGCTGGTTCGGGTGTGAGGCGCGTGTCAGGTTGTGCCTGTTGGGAAGCGGGAGCGCCGGATGGACGGTGACGGCAAGCGCAACGCATACGAACTGGACTTCCATGCCTGGGCGAATGAGCAAGCCACGCTGCTGCGGGCTGGACGCCTCTCCGACATCGACGCGGAGCACATTGCCGAGGAGATCGAGGCCCTGGGCCGCGGCGAACGGCGTGAACTGACAAGCCGCCTATCGGTGCTGCTGCTGCACTTGCTGAAATGGTCATACCAACCAGACCGTCGCGGCAGGAGTTGGGAGCTGACGATCAAGGAGCAGCGCCGTCAGCTTGCCCGGCACCTGAAGGATAATCCAAGCCTGAAACCCGGGATCGACGAGGCCATGGCCGACGCCTATGGCGATGCGGTGCTGCGGGCGGAACTGGAGATGAACCTTCTTCGCGACATGCTGCCCTGGAGCTGTCCGTACCGCTTCGAGCAGGCGGTGGACGAGGCGTTCTGGCCGGATCTTGCGGACGGGTAAGCGCCGCCAGGCATCCTCGCGGGCCACGCCGCTGTTTTCTGCTTCTCACCCAAGCCGACTTTCCCGTGCGGGAAGGCGCGTCGCGACCAGCCGCTCCTCCACGCGCCCGATTGCCTTCAGCACGGTTTCTCCCGCCCTCGCCACCTTGGGGTCGGAATGCGCGAGCAGCCGGTCCACGACGAGAAGGGCTGGCGCCAGCATCCCGCGCAGGTCGTGGCGCAGCACCGATGTCGCCGCCTCAAGCTCAGCGAGCCGGGCCAGCTTGCCAGCCAACTCCTGATCCGGGTCACCTGGCGTTCCTCGATCGGTCATCACGCTGCGAGCCGCCTCCGAGTCTGTTTGAGATTACATATAAGTTTTAATCTGCAATGAACTGGGCGGCTTCCGCAAGTGGAGCTGTGCAGCCCTGTTGAAGCCTGGGCCAACCGCCACCCGCCCCTCCAGCGCCGCGAGCACCTTTGGCAGCACGGCGGCGGCGTTCGGCGTGGGCACCACCGCCGTCACGGTTCCCTCCGGCCACGGCCGCACCTAAATACCCCCTATGCTCCAGCACGCCCCCACGCTCGACCTGGCCAAGTTCCGCGATCCCCGCACCACCGCCAAAGGCGATCCCCGCGCCCACGTGGCGCTGGCTGCCCTCCAAACGCTGTGGTTCAACACCGGCACCTTGTGCAACCTGACCTGCCGCAACTGCTACATCGAAAGCTCGCCGCGCAACGACCGCCTCGCCTACCTGACCCAGGCGGAGGTGCGCGCCTTCCTCGACGAGATCGAGCGCGACGGCCTGCCGGTCCGCACCGCGGGCTTCACCGGGGGCGAGCCGTTCCTGTGCCCGGACCTGCTGCCCATGCTGGACGACGCGCTGTCCCGCGGGCTGGAAGCCTTGGTGCTGACCAACGCCATGCGGCCGATGATGAAGGCGGCGGACGGCCTCGACGCGCTCCGCGCCCGGCACGGCGGCCGGCTGCGCCTGCGCGTGTCCCTCGACCACTACGGCCCCACGCAGCATGAGGCCGAGCGCGGGCCGCACACCTGGGAGCCGGCGCTTGACGGCCTGCGCTGGCTCGCCGGGCGCGGCTTCGCGCTGGACGTGGCAGGCCGGCTGTTCTCCGGCGAGCCGGAGGCCGAGATCCGCGCCGGCTTCGCCCGCTTGTTCGCCGGGCACGCCATTCCCATCGACGCCGCAGACCCGGTGCGCCTGATGCTGTTCCCCGAGATGGACGCGAACCAGGACGTGCCGGAGATCACGGAAGCGTGCTGGGGCATCCTCGGCAAGGAGCCTTCCTCGGTCATGTGCGCCTCCTCCCGCATGGTCGTGCGGCGGCGCGGCGCCGAGCGCCCCGCCGTCGTCGCCTGCACCCTGCTGCCGTACGAGCCCGAGTTCGAGCTAGGTCAGACCCTGGCCGCGGCGTCCCGCCCCGTGCCGCTGAACCACCCGCACTGTGCCCGGTTCTGCGTCCTGGGCGGCGCGGCGTGCAGTCGTTGAAGTTCCGGCGCTGAAGCCATGGGCCGCTCCCGATGACGTCGATGGCGGCCCTGTTCGCGTTGTCCTGGCTGTTCCCGGTGCAGGCCTGGGTGCAGGCGCTCTCCGCGTGGATCGGCGGCTTGGGCGCCTGGGGCGTGCTGATCTACGGCGCGGCCTATGCGGGCGCGCTGGTCGTGCTGCTGCCGGCAGCACCCTTCACGGTTGGCGCCGGGCTGATCTACGGGCTGTGGGGCTTCCCGCTGGCGCTCCTTTCGGCGACGCTCGGCGCGTCGCTCGCCTTCCTCGTGTCGCGCCATTTGGTGCGCGGCCGGGTCGCCCGGCTGATCGCAAGCCGGCCGGGCCTGCGCGCCATCGACCGCGCGGTGGGCGAGGAGGGCTGGCGCGTCGTGGCCTTGCTGCGTCTCAGCCCGCTCGTGCCGTTCAGCCTGCAGAACTACGCCTGCGGCGCGAGCAGCATCGGCTTCTGGCCATACGTGGCAGCAACCGGCTTGGGGATCGCGCCGGGCTGCCTGCTGTATGTCTATCTCGGCGTGGCCGGCCGGGCGGCGTCGGGCGCAGGCGGGGTGCTGCGCTGGGCGCTGGTTGCCCTGGGCCTTGCGGCCACCGTCGCGATCACGCTGCTGGTCGGGCGCCGGGCGCGGGCGGTGCTGGCGCGGAAGGGCGTGGACGCGGTGTCCTGAGCCGGCCATGGCCGCCCTGTTGAAAGCGTCGTGGGTCGGGCGGCGCGGCCTGCTCGTGGCGCTGATCGGGCGCGGGCACATTGACGGGAAGCGCCTGAATGCCAGTTGCGTGCCGAGCAGATCAAGCTCCCGGCTCTGGCATCCGCTTCCCCCCACGCCTGTTCGCCTCTGTTAAACCGTAGCTGATGGCATGGGCACATCCGTCTTATCCCAGCAAAAACGCTGTATATTTCCTCTATTCCCTATCAAAATCATCATCTGACATCTCTTCCGCTTTGTCATTTCCATTTATAGCTGGTGCGATTACATATCGCATCATGTCGTGCTCATACCCGCCACTCGGCTTATCAATCGGTCTCACTTTGAAATTGTGGAAATCAGGGAGGCGTTGCGTATGACGATGCCCAAAGATGTCGTTGCACTTCTGGCTCCAGCTATCGCCAAAGCGAAATTCTGGCCGGTACAAGCCGGATGGAAACTGATCAATAAAGGCGATGTCGTGTGCGTCAACTAGCAATCTCACTGTACGTACTCCCAGTGCTGATCGCATAATTACCACTGCTGGTTGATTGCCCCTGTTTTCGATTGTGACCTTGTGTGGACCCGACCCGACGCGGTTCAAGATTTTCTGGTTGCTTAAGGGCTGTCCGGGTTTATAAAGGAAGTAGGCCTCCTATGCAGCTTAGGCATCGCCCCGCCCGATGTTGCGTGGATCCATGTAGCCAGATCTGCCGTCCGCGAATCGCACCTCCGCGAGGTTGTCTGTTGGCGATGATTGCAGCAACTTGATGTTTGTGAATGGTTCGATGGAGTCATCTTGCACATACTTGCCTTGAAGGGCTTTGTGCCAGACAGGCAGTGGTGCTTCGGCTGCTAAGACGTAATACATTTGAGATTTCGAAAAAGCTGCACTTGCAATAGATGGCCCGCTGACGCCTGATAGCGTGCGTTTGATTCGAGCGGATAAGCCATCGGTTTGCTTTGATGGCGTTGGACCTTTTTTGTTCGGCAGCGCACTAAATCCTGCATCTGCATTCACTTGCAAGCACTCAAACCAAATTGCACTCCCTGCAGAAAGCAAGAGAACGGCCGCAAACGCCAGAGACCATGCTTTTGCGTTCCTGTCGGCGTTCGGAGGCCGGGCAGTGACGTGGTCGTGTTGAACAGGCCACTTACTGGCTTGTTGCGAGTTGTGGTCATAAGCTGCCCGCGCGGCCGGGTTGCTTAAAACACCATATGCCCTTCTCAGGCTTATAAATGCATGAGCGTTGCCTGTGCCGGCAACGTCTGGATGTAGCTCTTTCGCTTTGCGCCGAAACGCCGCCCCGATGGCTTCATGAGAAGCGGACGGGTCAAGACCTAGTATCGCGTAAAGCCCATCAACATCCTGGCTCATCATTCAACTCTGTTGCACAAGCAGGTTTTATCATGATCATGCAACACAAATTTTGGAAGTCTGATCAGGGTCAGCCTTTGTCGTCAGACCTCGCCTTGCAATGCCAAGCCATCCCAAGGTCCGCCCCCGTGTCCACATCCCGCAGCACCCGCAGCAACTCGACCCGCCGCCCGGCGAAGTTCGCCAGCGTGTCGGCCAGGGCGAACGCCGTGGACCAGCGCACGCCTGCGAATGGCCGCGCCGGACGGCGTGGGGACAGTGCCACCAGCCAATAGCCGCCATCCTCAGACGGGCCGAACGCCGCCTGCGCCCGCCCCAACGCCCGGAACGCCGCCGCCACGTCGTCGGCGCCCAGCGCCGGGATGTCCGTCCCCACCACCGCCACCCGGCGGCGTCCCGCGCAGGCCCGGTGCATCCGCTGCCCAAGGTCTCCGCTCCCCTGCCCCACCACCGGCACCCGCACCGGCCAGCGCACGCGGCTATGGTCGGGCGTCGCGGCCAGCACGGTGCGGAACCGCCGGTCACGCGCCAACTCACGCAGCAGCCGGGCCAGGTTGCCCTGGTAGAACCGCAGCGCCGCCCGGTCCCCCAGGTCTCGCGCCAGCCGCCGCTTCACGGTGCCGAGGCGCGGCGCGCGGGCAAAGACGATCACGGTGTCGCGCATCAGGCCGGCGGCTCCCATCCTTGACGACGCATACCGCAGAGCCTACCAGCCCGCCATGCAGGAACGCACGGAGGTCCCGATCATCGGCGCCGGCGTGCCGGAGCACCACGTCGTGACCCACTGTTCCGCGGCGGCGCTGGCGGAGAGTTCCGTGGGCCTGCCGCTCAGCCAGAAACCCCGGGAGCCGCCGCGGCGTTCTCCCCGCCGAACGGCCAGCCGGCACCGGCCGGCTTGTGGACAAGGAAACCCCGCGATGCCCGACGACGCCCCTTCTTCCCTCAGCCGGCGTGGCCTGCTCGGCGCCTCGGCCTCCGTCGCAGCGGCGCCGCTCGTGGCGGCGGCGTCGCCCGCCCCGGTCCAGCCTGCGCCGCCCGCCGCCGACCCGCGCCGCCCGGTGGACGTGACGCTCACCGTGAACGGCCAGTCGCATCATCTGGCACTTGATGTCCGCACCACGCTGCTGGACGCGCTGCGCACCCATGTCGGCCTCACCGGGTCGAAGAAGGGCTGCGACCACGGGCAGTGCGGCGCCTGCACGGTGCTGGTGGACGGCCGCGCCACGCTGTCCTGCTTGTCGCTCGCCGCCATGACGCGCGGACCCGTCACCACCATCGAGGGCGTCGCCGGCGCCGACGGCACGCTGCACCCCATGCAGCAGGCGTTCATCGACCAGGATGCGTTCCAGTGCGGCTACTGCACGCCGGGGCAGATCGTCTCGGCCATCGCCTGCGTGCAGGGCGGCCACGCCGGGTCGGACGCCTCCATCCGCGAGTACATGAGCGGCAACCTGTGCCGCTGCGCCGCCTATCCGCACATCGTCGCCGCGATCAACCAGGCCAAAGACGGCATGGGGAGGGCCTGAGCCGATGCGCCCGTTCACCTTGGACCATGCGGCTTCCGCGCAAGCTGCCATAGCCGCTGCCCGCCCCACCACCGCCGGGCAGCGCGTGCCGCCCACCGCGGCGCCCGCGCAGTTCATCGCCGGCGGCACGCAGATGCTGGACCTGATGAAGCTCGACGTGATGCAGCCCGAGCGGATGGTGGATATCAACGCCCTTTCCGCGTCGCATGGCCGCATCGAGGCCCGGCCCGACGGCCTGCACCTCGGCGCGCTGGTCCGCATGAGCGAGGCGGCGGCGCACCCGGCGGTCCAGCGCGACTACCCGGTGATCGCGCAGACCCTGCTGCTGGCCGCAAGCCCGCAGCTCCGCAACATGGCGAGCCTGGGCGGCAACGTCCTGCAGCGCACCCGCTGCACCTATTTCCGCGACGCCGGCTGGGCGCAGTGCAACAAGCGCGTGCCCGGCAGCGGCTGCGCGGCGCTCGACGGCGTGAACCGCAAGCATGCCGTGCTGGGGGTGAGCGACCAGTGCATTGCCGCCTACTCCGGAGACTTCGCCCAGGCGCTGGTGGCTCTGGGCGCGGAGGTGCAGACGACCGGGCCAAGTGGCTCCCGCACCATCGCCTTCGCCGACCTGCACACCGGGTCGGACAACCCGCACACGGAAACGGTGCTGGCGCCGGGCGAGTTGATCACCGGCTTCCGCGTGCCGGCGGGGCCTTGGACCCGGCGCTCCGCCTACGTGAAGGTGCGCGACCGCGAGTCCTATGCCTACGGCCTGGCGACAGCCGCGGTGGCGCTCGACCTTCAAGGCGGCACGGTGCGGGATGCGCGCATCGGCCTGGGCGCCGTGTCCTACAAGCCCTGGCGGGCGCATGAGGCGGAAGCCGCGCTGCGCGGCAAGCCGCTGACCGAGGACACCGCCGCGGCGGCGGCGCAGGCCGCCTTTGCCGGCGCCCGGCCGCGCCAAGGCAATGCCTACCTGATCGACCTGGGCCGCCGCACCTTGG
>CAXSEX010000083.1:0-8143 GCA_964236415.1 uncultured Acetobacteraceae bacterium
CTCGTCGGACGCCGAGTGGCCGCCGGACATCGTCGTCGCCTACCTCAAGCACGATGCCCAGCCGACCGCGCCGAACGAGGTGATCGAGGTGACGGGCCGGTTCGAGCTTGGCTCCTGGACCGACCCGGTGACCGGGTTCGTCAGCCAGGCCCGGCTGCGCGATGCCAGCTTCCGCCGCGGCTGAAGCGGCGTCCCGTCCCGGCGCGGCCCCCAGGGGACCGGCGCTGGAAGCGCGAGACCTGCTGATCGCCTTTCCCGGCATCGGTTCCGTGCTGGCAGTGCAGCACTTGTCGCTGCCAGGCGGCAGCGCCACGGCCATCGAGGGCGCGTCCGGCGCGGGCAAGAGCAGCCTGCTGCACGCGCTGGCCGGCATCGAGCGCCCGGCCCAGGGCAGCGTCCGTTGGGGTGGGGACGACCTTTGGACCCTGGCTGCCCCCGCCCGCGACCGCTGGCGGCGGGAGCGGCTTGGCCTGGTGTTCCAGGACATGCACCTGCTGGACGGGCTTTCGGCGCTCGACAACGTGCTGCTGCCCTTGCTGTTCGACCACCTCCACGTACCCGCGCCGCTGCGGGATCGTGCCGCGGCGCTGCTGGACCGGCTCGGCGTCCAGGCGCCGGGCCGCCGGGCTGCGGTGATGAGCCGGGGGGAGCGGCAGCGCGTCGCCCTGGCCCGCGCCCTGCTGCGCAACCCGGCCGTGCTGCTGGCGGACGAACCCACGGCCAGCCTCGACGCGCCATCCGCCGCCCGCGTCGGCGAGCTGCTGCTGCAGGCCGCGGCCGAGGCCGGGGCGACGCTCCTTGTCGCCACCCACGACGCGGCGCTGCTGGCGCGCCTGCCCGGCCGCCTGCGCCTGCGCGCCGGCCAGTTGGAGCGGACGGCATGAACCACGCGATGAATCCTTGGCCGGTCGCCCGCGCGGCGCTGCGCCGCGGCTGGCGCACCGCTGCCGCCATGGCGCTGCTGGTCGCACTGGCCACCGCGCTCGGCACGGGGGTGGGCGCGCTGGAG
The DNA here is from genome assembly GCA_964236415.1 of uncultured Acetobacteraceae bacterium. GTDB lineage: Bacteria > Pseudomonadota > Alphaproteobacteria > Acetobacterales > Acetobacteraceae > CAHJXG01. Next base: position 1,010 of record CAXSEX010000083.1, read on the forward strand.
CGCGGGGTGCGCCGGGCGGCGGCGCAGGCAGCGGATGCGTTCGACCTGGTGGTCGGCGCGCCCGGCAGCGCCACGCAGCTGGTGCTGACCTCCGTTTACCTGCAGCCGGACACCGTGCCGCTGATGGACGGCGCGGTGCTGGCTCGGGTGATGGCGGAGCCGGAAGCGGCCTGGGCTTCCCCCATCGGCTTCGGCGACCAATGGCGCGGCCATCCCGTGGTCGGCGTCACGGAAGCCTTCGCGACCCTGGGCGGACGCCGCGCGCCGCGGGAGGGCCGGGTGTTCGCCGCGGAGGAGGAAGCGGTGATCGGCGCCGCCGTGCCGCTGCCTCTTGGCGGCAAGATCACGCCGCAGCATGGCCGGGTCGAGGTGCCGGACGGCGGGCATATGCACGAGGAGGTCGCCTACACGGTGGTCGGCCGGCTGCCGCGCACCGGCACGCCGTGGGACGCCGCCATCCTGGTGCCAATCGAGAGCGTGTGGGAAATCCACGGGCTGGGCAACGGCCACCCGGCGGGCATGGAGCGCATCGGCCCGCCGTGGGAAGCCGGGCCGCCCGGCGTGCCGGCCGTCGTCGTGAAGCCGCGCAGCGTCGCTGGCGCCTACCAGCTCCGCGCCCGCTACCGGGCCGCGGGCAGCACGGCGGTGTTCCCCGGCGAGGTGCTGGCCGGGCTGTTCCGCACGATGGGCGACGTGCGGGCCGTGCTGTCCGCCATGGCGGCGGCAACGGCGGTCCTGGTGGTGGCGGCGGTGTTCCTGGCGTTTGCCGTCCTGGTCGCGGCGCGGGCGCGCGAGCACGCCGTGCTGCGGGCCATCGGCGCGCCACAGCGCTTCGTGCTGGCGGCGCTGTGGCTGGAGCTTGGCGTGGTGCTGACGGCGGGCGTCGTGGCCGGGACCGTGCTGGGCTGGGTTGCCGCCGTGGCGGCCGGGTCGGCCTTGGGCCGTGCGGCCGGCTTGTCGGTCGGTGTGGCCATCGGTTGGGCGGACATCGGCTTGGCGGCGGCGATCTGGGGCGGCGGGCTGCTGGCGGCGGCCCTGCCGACCGCGTGGGGCAGCCGGGCCGCCCCGGGCGCGGCGCTGAAGGCGTGAGCGTGGCCCGTCGAAACGCTCAGCCCACCACCGGAAAGGTCGCGGCAATCGCCCAGGCGAAGGCCAGCGCGACCGCCACGGCACCCACCAGCGGGTGCCCGGTCCGCCGGTAGGCCCAGCCGCTGAACAGGCCATACACGACGAGGAACAGCAGGATCACCGGCACGATGATGACCAGGAAGAACAGCCGCGCTGGGTTCAGCCCGATGGCCAGGACGAGCGACAGCACGAAGCACGCCTTGGTCACGGCGTAGGCGGCCCATCGCGCGCCCGGGCCGCGCGTCGCCCACTCGTCCGCGACCGAGTACAGCAGCGTGCCGGCCAGCACCGCCAGCATGATCGGCGCCCGCCCCGGCAGCAGGGTGAACGAGGTCACGTAGCGGTCGATCGGAAGGCCGACCGCCAGGATGCAGTAGCCGGCCATCAACGCGGTCGCGAGGAGAAAGGGCACGGGAGGCGCCCACCCGCGGACCGGGCGCCGCAGCAGCCACAGGCCCGCCGCGGTCAGCAGCCCGTACACGGCGTAATGAACTGTCAGGTAGTCGCCCAGCAGGCTCGGCAGGAAGTCGGTCGGCACCCGCCACAGGATCAACGGCACCAGCAGCGCCGGCAAGGCCGCAAGCGGCAGCAGGCCCCGCCAGCCCAGCCCGGCTCCCAGCGGCACGGCGGACATGCGCGGCAGCAGGCCCGACAACGGCCAGGCCAGCGCCACCAGCCCCGCATACAGCAGCCCGAGCCATGGCCCGCGCGCGTCGATCCACCCGTCGCCATGGCGCCCGAACGCCTGGTCCAGCCAGTCCAGCGCCTCCACCAGGCTTTGCCGGCTGAACAGCACGCCGATGTGCTCGACCCCGCCGGACAGGGTGGTGCGCCGGGCCGTGCCGTCCTCGAACCGCCCGTAGGTTTCCCGCTGCCGCGCCGCGTCGCCTGCGGCCATGCGGGCGATGCGCAGCCCCTCGTCCCGGATCATCGCCGGCTCCAGGGCGCCTGCGATGACCAGCAGGTTGCGGGGGGATGCCGCGGTCACGCCGGGCGAGAACAAGGACACCGCGACCGTCGCCTGGACCTCCGGATGGGCGCGCGCATAGCGCACGACGACATCGGACGCCATGGAATGCCCGAGCACCGCCATCTGCCCGCCCCCCGGCAGCCCGCGCGCGAACCCGGCCACCGCGTCCATCGCCTCCATCAGCACCGCGTTGCGCGCGGCGTTGTCGGCGAGGCCGCCGTTCAGCGGCGCCGGGTTGCGGCCGTGGCCGGGGAAGTCGAACGTCACCACCCGGAACCCGTTCTGCGCCAGCGTCACCGCGAACGGCAGCATGAGCTGCTGCGACCCGGCGAACCCGTGCGCCACCACCACGACCGGCGCCGGCTCCGTCGCCGACCGCGCGAACACCGTGACCGGGATGGCGCCGACCCGCGCCCTCGTGACCACCAGGCCGGCTTCTGCCGCTTCCAACTGCCAAAGCCCGACCAGGATCGCTACCGCCGCAAGAACCGCCACCGCCAGCCTCGACGCCATCTGCATTCAAACTCCTTGTTCCTCACCCTTACCGCTGGCCGTGGCTGTCAGGATGCTGTTACAGTCCACGTGTCATGTCCACGCTACTCGCCGCTCCTCCCCCCGACGCGCCCACGACATCGCCCCGGCCCCATGCCGTCGTGATTGGCAGCGGCTTCGGCGGGCTGGCCGCGGCGGTGCGGCTCGGGGCGCGGGGCTACCGGGTGACGGTGCTGGAAAAGCTCGACGCGCCCGGCGGACGCGCCTCCGTGATCCGCCAGGACGGCTTCACCTTCGACGCCGGCCCCACCATCGTCACCGCGCCGTTCCTGCTGGAGGAACTCTGGGCGCTGTGCGGCCGGCGCCTGTCGGACGACGTGGACCTGCGGCCCATCAGCCCGTTCTACCGCATCCGCTTCCACGACGGCGCCGAGTTCAACTACACCGGCGACCCCGCCGCCATGCGGGCCGAGATCGCCCGCTTCAACCCCGCCGACGTTGCTGGCTACGAACGCTTCATGACCCGCAGCGAGACGATCTTCCGGGTGGGGTTCGAGCAGTTGGGCGACAAGCCCTTCGACCGTTGGACCGACATGGCCCGCGTCGTGCCGGACCTGCTGCGGCTCGGCAGCCTCGGCAGCGTGCACCGCCTGGTCGCCAAGCACGTCCGCGATCCAAGGCTCCGCGTGGCGCTCAGCTTCCACCCGCTGCTGGTCGGCGGCAATCCGTTCAGCGCCAGCTCGATCTACGCGCTGATCGCCTTCCTGGAGCGGCGCTGGGGCGTGCACTTCGCCATGGGCGGCACCGGGGCGCTGGTCACGGGCCTCGTGAACCTGATCCGCGGCCAGGGCGGCGCCGTGCAGTGCCGCCAGGAAGTGGCGGAGATCACCGTGGACCGGGGCGCCGCCACGGGGGTGCGCCTGCGCTCGGGCGCGGTGGTGCCGGCCGACATCGTGGTGTCCAACGCCGATGCAGCCTGGACCTACCGCCACCTGCTGGCGCCGCGGCACCGCCGCCGCTGGACGGACCAGCGCATCGAGCGGGCGCGCTACTCCATGAGCCTGTTCGTGTGGTATTTCGGCACGCGGCGGCAGTACCCGGACGTGGCGCACCACACCATCCTGCTCGGCCCGCGCTACCGGGAACTCTTGCAGGACATCTTCAAGCGCCACCATCTGGCCGAAGATTTTTCGCTTTACCTGCACCGCCCGACCGCGACCGACCCGTCCTTGGCGCCGCCGGGCTGCGATGCGTTCTACGTCCTGTCCCCGGTGCCGCACCTTGCCAGCGGCACGGACTGGGCCGTGACCGCCGAGACGTATCGAAGATCCCTGGCCCACGTGCTGGGCGACACGATCCTCCCGGGGCTGGAGGATGCGGTCGTGACCCAGCATGTCATGACCCCGCAGGATTTCCACGACCGCCTGCTGTCATACCGCGGCGCCGCCTTCGGCATGGAGCCGCTGCTGACCCAATCCGCCTGGTTCCGCCCGCACAACCGCAGCGAGGAGGTGGAGCGCCTGTTCCTTGTAGGCGCCGGCACCCACCCCGGCGCCGGCCTGCCCGGCGTCCTGAGTTCGGCGCGTGTCCTCGATGCCGTGGTGCCGCATGCCTCAGAACTGGCTCGATAGCGCCGACCTCCTCGCCTGCCGGGACCTGCTGCGCGGCGGGTCGCGCAGCTTCTTCGCCGCCGCCCTGTTGCTGCCGCGCCGGGTGCATGAGCCGGCGACGGCGCTGTATGCGTTCTGCCGGGTGGCGGACGACCTGATCGACAATGGTGGCGCTTCTGGCGGCGACTCGGGCGCGGCGCTTGCGGAACTGCGGGCGCGGCTCGATGCTGCCTATGCCGGGCGGCCCCGGTCCGTCGCCGCCGACCGGGCGTTGGCCGCGGTCGTGCTGCGCCACGCCATCCCGCGCACCTTGCTGGATGCGCTGCTGGAAGGCTTTGCCTGGGACGCCGCCGCCCGCCGCTACGACAGCCTGGCGGAGCTTGAAGCCTACGCCGCGCGGGTCGCCGGCGCGGTCGGCGCGGCCATGGCGACCCTGATGGGCGAGCGGTCGGCGGAGGGCGTGGCCCGCGCCTGCGACCTCGGCATCGCCATGCAGCTCAGCAACATCGCCCGCGACGTGGGGGAGGACGCGCGGGCGGGCCGGCTTTACCTGCCGCAGGACTGGCTGCGCGCCGCCGGGATCGACCCGGACGCCTGGCTGGCCCAACCGCGCTTCGGCCCGGCGCTGGCCGGCGTCGTGGGGCGCCTGCTGCGCCGGGCCGACGCGCTGTATCGCCGCGCCGACCCCGGCATCGCGGCGCTGCCCCGCGCCTGCCGCCCCGGCATCGGCGCCGCGCGGCAGCTTTACGCCGAGATCGGCCGGCAGGTCGCCCGGCAAGGCTTCGACAGCGTAAGCCGCCGCGCGGTCGTGCCGCCCGGGCGCAAGCTCCGCCTGGTGGCGCGCAGCCTGTCCGACGCGGTGCGCAGCCCGCGCCCGCCCGGCCCGGTCCCGGCCCTGGACGCCGCGCGCTTCCTGGTGGATGCGGTGGTCGCCGCGCCGTCCCCGCCGCGGCCCGGGGCGCGCTTGCCGCTTTGGCAAGCCTTTGACGACCGGGTGGCCTGGCTGTGCGCGCTATTCGACCAGCTCGACGCGCGGCAGATGAGCCGGGAGCGGCCCTGATGGCCGGCAACTGGGAATGGGTCCTGGGGGGCCTGTTCCTGTGCCTGCTGATCGCGGAACTCGTCTCCGTCCGCCGCTCGATCCGCCGCGCCAAGGATGCCGAGTCACCGCCAGCGCCGCGGGATGCGGAACGGTAGCATCGCCTGCACCCAGGGCGCCCGGAACCGGTCCAGCAGCAGGCTCTCGTGCACCGCGACCACGGATTCGCCGAGCAGCCGCGTCTCGATCACCGAGCGCGAGTAGAACGGAGTGTCCTCCAGCGTTTGCCGCACGGTGGGCGCCGCGTCCGCCCGCGTGGCCCGCGCCACCCGCCACACCCGCGTGGGCGGCAGCACGGCCGGCGGCGGCGACGGGAACGCCTCGACCGCGCCGTCCCGCCCGACCCGTAGCGCCAGCGACTGGTTGCCGCCCACCCGCCGGGTCGCGTTGTATAGGATCGCCGCCCCATGCCGCATCGACGCGCGGCACCAGTCCCACTCGATGAAATCGTCCTCCAGCGCCGCGTCGCCGTCGTTGGTGTCGAGGTAGCCCGGGCCGGACCAGCGCAGCGCCGGATGGGTCAGGGCAACCTCGACCCGGGATGAGGGCGCGATGGGCGACCAGCGGTGCCGCCCGGCGCCGTCCAGCACGAAGCGCCGGCCCGTTACCGCGGAAGGATGCACGCGCACCGTGCCGCGCAGGCGGGAGGGCAGGGGGGCCGTCACCTCGTCGATGTCGATGACCAGCACGCTGCCGTCCCAGCGGACGGAACTCGGCCCGATGGCCAGATGCCGCGGCCCGCGGTCCACGGCGCCGGCGCCGCGCTCGGTCATCGCCCAGCGCCGCGGCCGGCCATACAGCACGGCGTTCAGCGCGCAGAACTGCAAGGGGTCGCCGCCGCCGCGCTTCCGGGACCAGGCGTAGAACGGCGAGAACACGCTGCCCAGAAAGGCGATCAGGGTGATTCCATGCTGCCCGTCGTCGCTCAGCGCATCGACATACCACCAGGCATAGCCGCCGCGGGCGACCGGACGGTCGAAGTCCAGGCCGTCTTTTCCAGGTCCGCCAGCAGGCTCGCCGCCGCCAGCCGGCCGGACAGCGCCGCCATCGGCACCCCCGCCCCCGGATGCGTGCTGCCGCCCGCCAGGTACAGCCCCGGCACCCGGGTCCGTGCCCCCGGCCGCTTGAACGTCGCCGTCGCCCCGTGCACCGCCGGGCCGTACAGCGCCCCGCCTGTTCCCGGGAACAGTTGATGGAACCCCGCTGGCGTCGTCACCTCCGTCGCCTCTGGTGTCAGGGTCAGGCCGCATCGGGCCAGCAGGCGAAAGCTCCGGTCGGCGCATTGCTCGATCTCCGTGGGGGTGGGGGGGTGCGAGTCGCCGGTGGGCGGCGCGTTGACGAGGCACAGCAGGCGCTCCGAACCAGCCAGGAGCGCGTCGTCGTCCCCGCGGTCCTGCGCGCAGACATAGACGGTCGGCTCCCGCGGCAGCCTGCCGGCGCGGAGGTCGCGGAACTCGGCGGCGTAGTCGCCGGAGAAGAACACGTTGTGGCGCGACAAGGGGAACCCCTCGCTCCGCGCCACCGTCGCCCAGGTGACGGCCGAGAGCGACCGGTCCCGCGCCGCCACCGCCGGGGCCGCGCCGCGCACCGCGGTTCCCAGCAGCCCGGCGGCGACCGCCCCGGCATCGGCGTTGACCACGACCGCCTCCGCCGCGACCCGCTCGCCATCTGCCAGCCGCACGCCCGCCACCCGGCCGCGCTCCACCAGCACCTCCGCCGCCTCCGCCCCATAGCGCAGCGTAGCCCCGCGCGCCGCGGCGAGGCCGGCCAGCGCCTGCGCGATCCCGTGCATGCCGCCGTCCACCAGCCACACGCCGTCCTGCTCGACATGGGCG
>CAXSEX010000083.1:8153-12694 GCA_964236415.1 uncultured Acetobacteraceae bacterium
CGTTAATGAAGCTGAGGGTGAAATTCAAATATTTGCTTGCCGGTTTTGCGCTTGGCACTGTCCTGAGCCAGTTCCTTAAGTAGAAAACGGGTAGTGCGAAAATATTGCTGGGTCAACTTCAGGCTGCCCCGCGCCAGGTTGTAGCGTCCGGGCAGGGCCTCATCGGCCCAGGCCTTGGGGCCGGCCACCAGCATCAGCGTGGCCGGCGCGAGGAAGGGCGAGGAGCCGCAGTACGTCGCATACCGCCCGAACAACTGCCGCAGCCGCGGGTCGCGGAAGTGCTGGCTCAGCGCCTTCCAAAGCGTGTCGAACGGGCGGATGCCCCAGAGCGCCACGGCCCCAGCGTCCCGCACCAGCGACCCCATGCTGGGCCGCGCGCCCCGGATGAAAGGCTTTTCCAGCGTCGCGTAGATGCGCTGTGCTTCCGCCGAGAACGCGCGGAACCCCGCCGCCTCCGCCGCGCCGGCGAACCGCCCAATGGCGTCGGCCGATTGCTCCAGGTCGGCGAACAGGTCCAGGCTTTGGTCGGCGGTCCAGGCGTGCCGGGCCAGGACGCTGGCCGGGCGCAGGGACAGGTGATCGGACAGCACCGCGCCCGCGTCGGCGAAGATCGACTCGAACACCCAGCGCATGGTGAACACCGTGGGGCCGGCGTCCAGCCGCTGCCCGGCCACCGCGACCTGCCGCAGCTTGCCGCCGGGCGTCGCCGCGCGCTCCAGCAGCGTCACGTCCAGCCCGGCGCAGGCCAGCTCCAGCGCCGCCACCAGGCCGCCCACCCCGCCGCCGATCACCACGACTTGACGCGCCACGACCCCTCCGAAAAACTGCTTGACCTCGATGTCAATTAACGTTGACAGTCCTGTTTGACAACTCAGCCTGACAGGGCGGCAGCCGGAGGAAGCGCAATGGATGTCATGGGGCGGATCGAGCGGGCGTTGTATGCGGCGGTGTCACGCGCCGATGTCGAGGCGTGCCCGCCCCGCCTCGCCGCCGCCATGCGCCATGCCGTGTTCCCGCGCGGCGCCCGCATCCGCCCGCGCCTGTGCCTCGCCGTCGCCGCCGCCTGCGGAGAGGACGAGCCGGACGTGACCGACGCCGCTGCTGCCGCCATCGAACTGCTGCACTGCGCATCGCTGGTGCATGACGACCTGCCGTGCTTCGACGACGCCGACACCCGCCGCGGCCGGCCCACGGTGCATCGCGCCTTCGGCGAGCCGCTGGCCGTGCTGGCAGGCGACGCGCTGATCGTCTTGGCGTTCCAAACCCTGGCCTATGGCGCCGCCGTCACCCCGAAGCGGCTGGCGCCGCTGATGCTGACGATCGCTGGGTCGGTCGGCGTGCCCGGCGGCATCGTCGCCGGGCAGGCGTGGGAATGCGAGGACTCGGCGGACCTCGCGCAGTATCAGCGGGAGAAGACCGGCGCGCTGTTCGCCGCCGCGACCGTCGCCGGCGCCGCGTCGGTGGGGGCGAACGCCGAGCCGTGGCGCCTGCTGGGCGCGCGGCTGGGAGAAGCGTTCCAGGTCGCCGACGACATCCTCGACGCCACGGCCCATCCGGACGCGGTGGGTAAGCCCGTGGGCCGGGACCTCGCCCTGGACCGCCCCAGCGCCGTGCGCGAGCTGGGCCTCGACGGCGCGATCATGCGGCTGGAGTCGCTCGCCGCCGCCGCCGTGGATGCCGTGCCGGCCTGCCCCGGCGCCACGGCGCTGCGCAGCCACATCCTGACCGAGACCATGCGCCTGCTGCCGAAGGAACTGGCGCGGCACGCGGCGTGACGGCGGCGATCCCCGAGGGGGCTGCCTGGCGGATCGACCTGCGGGCGCAGCGCGACCGGCTGGTCGCCAGCCCGCGCTTCCGGCGCTGGGCCGCCGCCTTCCCGTTCACCCGGCCCATCGCCCGGCGACGCACCCGGGCGCTGTTCGACCTGTGCGCCGGCTTCGTTTACTCGCAGGTGCTGCAGGCCTGCGTGCAGTTGCGCGTGTTCGACATCCTCGCCGACGGGCCGCAGACGGTTGACGCGCTGGCTTTGCTGCTCGGCATTCCGGTGGACCGGACGCAGCGGCTGCTGCTTGCCGCCGCCTCGCTGAAGCTGCTGGCCCGGCGCCGCGGCGGGCGGTTCGGCCTGGGTCCGCTCGGCGCGGCGATGGTCGGCAACGCCGCGGTGTCGGCCATGGTGCTGCACCACCGCGAACTCTATGCAGACCTGGGCGACCCGGTGGCACTGCTGCGCGGGCGGGACGCGACCGGGCTGTCCCGCTACTGGGCGTACTCCGGCAACGCCGATGCCGCCGGGCTGGGGCGCGGCGAGGTCGCCGACTACACGGCGCTGATGGCCGCGTCGCAGCCGCTGGTGGCCGACGAGGTTCTGGCGGCCTACCGCATCGGCCGGCACCGGTGCCTGCTGGACGTGGGCGGGGGCGACGGCAGCTTCCTGCAAGCCGCGGCGGCGCGGGCGCCGGGGCTGCGACTCATGCTGTTCGACCTGCCGCCCGTCGCGGAGCAGGCCCGCGCCCGGCTGACAGCAGCTGGGCTGATGGGCCGTTTCCAGGTCGCGGGCGGCGACTTCCTGGCCGACTCGCTTCCCGGGGGCGCCGACATCGTGTCGCTGGTCCGCGTGATCCACGACCATGACAACCCGGCCGCGCTCGCCATCCTGCGCGCCGCACGCCGCGCCCTGCCGCCGGGCGGCACCCTGCTGCTGGCCGAACCCATGGCCGGGACGCCTGGCGCCGAGCCGATCGGCGATGCCTACTTCGGCTTCTACCTCTTGGCGATGGGCCGCGGCCGGGCGCGGACGCAGGCCGAGCTGGTCGCGCTGCTGCACGCCGCCGGGTTCGGCAGCGTGCGCCGGGTGCCCACGCATACGCCGCTGCTGGTCAGCGTGCTGGTTGCGAAGGCATTGGACGGCGCATTTGTAAATGATAGTTGACATACTGAACCGTCAGGATACGTTGACAGAACGCTGAGGCCGTATCGGCCCGCACAGCTCCGGGAGGGTGCAGATGGAAGCAATGGCAGTCGTGCTCACCGCTCCCGAACACTTGGCGCTCAGCCGCCTGCCGCTGGACGCCGCCGGTCCCGAGGACATCGTCGTCGATGTCGAGTGGAGCGGCATCAGCACGGGGACGGAGCGCCTGCTCTACACCGGGGCGATGCCGCACTTCCCCGGCATGGGCTACCCGCTGGTGCCCGGCTACGAGTCGGTCGGCCGCGTCGCCGCTGCCGGCGCGGGGACGGGCCGGCGGGTCGGCGAGCGCGTGTTCGTGCCGGGCGCGCGCTGCTTCGGCGACGTGCGCGGCCTGTTCGGCGGCGCCGCGTCCCGCCTCGTGGTCCCGGCCGGGCGGGTCGCCGCGTTTGACGAGCGGTTGGGCGAGGACGCCGTGCTGCTGGCGTTGGCCGCGACGGCGCGGCACGCCTTGGCGCTGCCGGGGGTGGCGCCGCCTGACCTCATCGTGGGCCATGGCGTGCTTGGCCGCTTGCTGGCCCGGCTTGCGGTGCTGTCCGGGGCGCGGCCCGTGGTGTGGGAGCGCAACCCGGCCCGCGCCGGGGGCGCCGAGGGCTACGATGTCGTTGATCCCGAGGCGGACAGCCGCCGCGACTACCGCGCCATCTTTGATGTGAGCGGGGACGCCGGGCTGCTGGACACGCTGATCGGGCGGCTGGCGCCGGGCGGCGAGGTGGTGCTGGCCGGGTTCTACAGCGACCGGCTGAGCTTTGCCTTTCCGCCGGCCTTCATGCGCGAAGCGCGCATCCGCATCGCCGCGCAGTGGGCGCCCGCGGACCTTGCGGCGGTGGCAGGGCTGGCCGGGTCGGGCGAATTGTCGCTGGCCGGGCTGGTGACGCACCGCAGCGCGGCCGGCGACGCGGCCGAGGCGTACCGCACCGCCTTCGACGACGCGGCGTGCCTGAAGATGATCCTCGATTGGAGAGATTGCCCATGAACGCCGTCGCACCCGTTGCACAAGCCAAGTCGGGGCAGGTCCCAGCGAACATGAGCATGACCGAGGCGCTCCGGGCGGAGGCGGCGGTTGAGCCGGATGCGGTCGCCACCACGCCCGTGAAGAAGGAAACGCAGGTCATCGCGATCTACGGCAAGGGCGGCATCGGCAAGAGCTTCACCCTCGCCAACCTCAGCTACATGATGGCGCAGCAGGGCAAGCGCGTGCTGCTGATCGGCTGCGACCCCAAGAGCGACACGACCTCCCTGCTGTTCGGCGGGCGGAGCTGCCCGACGATCATCGAAACCTCGTCGAAGAAGAAGCTTGCCGGGGAGAAGGTGTCCATCGGCGACGTGTGCTTCATCCGCGACGGCGTGTTCGCCATGGAACTGGGCGGCCCGGAGGTTGGGCGCGGCTGCGGCGGGCGCGGCATCATCCATGGGTTCGAGCTTCTGGAGAAGCTGGGCTTCCATGAATGGGGCTTCGACTACGTGCTGCTGGATTTCCTGGGCGACGTGGTGTGCGGCGGCTTCGGCCTGCCGATCGCCCGCGACATGTGCCAGAAGGTGATCGTCGTCGGCTCCAACGACCTGCAATCGCTCT
>CAXSEX010000084.1:0-12689 GCA_964236415.1 uncultured Acetobacteraceae bacterium
CGTCCGTCAGGCCGCAACCGCGGTTTGATCGCCCGGGAATCTGCCCCGGTTACCACGCCGGGCCTTTGAAGGGCTGATCAGAAACGTTTTTCCCTAATTGCAGGCTACCCCGAACAAGTAAAGAACGCCTGCTTATGAGGAGGCAAGCGGCAGACGGGCTTGAAGATCCCAGAACCGAGCGAGCTTTGGGAACGCCTCGAACGCTTGCGCCCGGAAGAAATGATGGCGCGGGCGCTAGTCGAGCAGGCGGGACCAAACACAGTCAGTTCCGCCGAGTGTCCTTCGGCCAAGGCAGGCCTTCAACGATGTCATGCGTCCGTCCCTTTCTTCCGCCCCACAGTGGATGGAACGAAACCGAGGCAGGGTCGGCAACGTTCAGACCGACTCTGCAAACCCTCGTCAACGAACGATAAAGGAACGCCAATCATGAAAACGCTGATCGCGGCATTTGCCATCCTGGTCGCCGCCCCGGCCTTCGCGCAGAACTCTTTCACCACCACGCAAAGCCCTCCTTCGGGGAACTCAAGCCAGTCAACGCCCAACACGACGAACGGCCTGCCGCGGGCTGCCGGCACGGAACGGCCGACAGAGCAGCCAGGGTCCGCCGTCGGCACGGAGGTCACGCAGCCTCGGCCGACAGCGCATCGCCCGGCAACACGCGCACGGGCACGGCCCCGGCCCCGGCCCACCCAACAGTGACGCGATGAAACGGTGGGCTGGCCCGCAGACGCTGCGAGGCGTTGCGGGCCAGCCAGCCATCCAGCTGCCCGGCGGAGGCCCGGCCTTCAGTGCTGGATGGTGTGCATAGGCACAGCAATCGGCCGCACCGCCGCATCCGGCGCACGGCGCTGATCCGCGCTGCTTCTGCTTTCAGAATCGCCTCGCCGGCATGAGCAGCCTTCACGAGTCAGACGAGGTCGCGGAGGCCTGTCTGGGCTTCATGGCTGGCCCACCGCACCCTGCGGTGGCGCGGACGAGCCTGCGTGGCCTGGCTTACACCTTCCGGGTAGAAGCCTGGTAGATCTCGTCGATGGATGCCGCCAGCGCCGCGTCGAACGCGGCATCGTCCATCGAGTGCTTGAGATCTTCGGTCAGCGCCCGCGAGAAGCTCGCGATCATGCCGTGATTGGCAGTCAGGCGCTTGCAGGCGTCGGTGCGCGTATAGCCGCCGGACAGTGCCACAACCCTGGCCACGCGCCCGTGGCGGATCAGCGGCGCGTAGAAGTCCGGGACCTCTGGGATCGTCAGCTTGAGCATCACCTGGCGGCCATCCGGCAGGGCATCGAGTTGCCGGGTCAGTTCCGCCAGCAGGATGGCCTCCGCGCCGGCCTTGTCCGGGCTCTTGATCGAGACCTCCGGCTCGATGATGGGCATCAGCCCGTGCCCGGCGATCTGCGCCGCCACCTCGAACTGCTGACTCACCACGGCCGCGATCCCCTCGTTCGAGGGCAGGTTGATGACCGAACGCATCTTGGTCCCGACGACGCCGAGCTTCACTGCCCGGGCCAGCAGCGCATCGAGCGCCGGCATCGGCTTCATCAGGCTGACGCCGTCCTTCTCAGCCTCAAGCCCCTTGTCGACTTTCAGGAAAGGAACGACGCCCCGCTCCTCCCACAGGAAGGCCGGAACCGGCTTGCCCTGCGCCTGCCCATCCATCGTCGCCTCGAACAGGATGGCGGCCACCACCTTGCCGCCATTGAAGGCCGGCGCGGTCATGATGCGCACGCGCATCTCGTGCACGAGGCTGAACATCTCGGCGTCGCCGCTGTAGGCGCTGTCCTGAATGCCGTAAAGGCGCAGGGCGCCGGGCGTCGATCCGCCGCTCTGGTCGAGTGCTGCGATGAAGCCGTCCTTGCCCTTGACCTGCGCCATCATCGTCGTGTCAGCCACCATCGTCGTTCCCATCTGAAACCGGTGCGCTCGGGGAGAGCGCGTCCATCCTCATCCAGCCGCCCCCAGCCAACGAACGCATTGGGGGCACCAAGACCCGTGCATCTTCGGCCTCCATGTCCGCTTTGTCACTGCCGCGGCGGCAGGACGCGGCGCAGCTTGCGTGTCCCGCATGTCTCGTCGAACCATCCAGCGCGGTATGGCTGACGCAGGCGACTTCGCCAAGCGCGCGTGCGTGCTCACGTTTGCCAAGCGTGCGCGCGTGCTCACGACGGTGCCGGTCCCGGCGCTGCTGCGAGCCGCAAGGCTGGCACGCGCCATGCCAAGGGCGCAGTGTTTGGCGCAGCAAGTACGAAAGGGCGTTGGCGGAGATGCGTGTGCTGCTGGTGTATGCCCACCCGGTCGAGACGAGTTTCAACGCGGCGCTCCGGGACCGGATCGCCGCTTCCCTGGCGTCGCGGCACGCGGTCGATCTGCTGGACCTCAACGCCGAGGGGTTCAGCCCCGTCATGTCGCGCGCCGAGCGGATGGGCTACCACGACATTCCCGCCAACATCGCGTCCGTGGCGAACGAGGTCGCGCGGCTGCGGGCGGCGCAGGGGTTGGTGCTGTGCTTCCCCGCCTGGAGCTTCGGCCCGCCGGCGATCCTGAAGGGCTGGATCGACCGGGTGATGCTGCCCGGCGTGTCGCTGCACATCCAGCCCGACGGCCGGGTGCGGGGCGGCCTCACGCACCTGCAGAAACTCGGCGGCGTCGTGACCTATGGGCAGACCCGGTGGCGGGCGCGGCTGATGGGCGACTACCCGCGCAAGCTGGTCTGCCGCTACCTGCGCCACGGCGCCGGCATGGCGAAGCCGGTCATCTTCCACGCGCACTACGCCATGAACGTCTCGACGCCGGACACCCGGGCGCGCTTCCTGGCGCAGGTCGGCCGGGCGATGGCGGCGTTCTGATCTTCTTATTGGCACGCAGCCTGCATGAACCCCGGCCATGCTGAGGGAGGTTGCCTGATGATGAACACCTATGGCCCGACCCGCCGGCGCGTGGTCGCCGGGCTGGGCGCGGGCGCGGGCCTGCTGGCGTCCGGGCGGATGGCGCCGGCGCGTGCGGCGCCGAAGGCGGTCACGGTCGGCTTCATCTATGTCGGGCCGAAGGACGACTACGGCTACAACCAGGCCCATGCCGAGGGCGCCGCCGCCATCAAGTCCATGCCCGGCATCACGGTGCTGGAAGAGGAGCGCGTTCCCGAAACCGACGACGTCGTGAAGACCATGCAGAGCATGATCAAGCTCGACGAGGCGGCGCTGCTGTTCCCCACGAGCTTCGGCTACTTCGACCCCTACATGCTGCGCGTGGCGGCGGGGGAACCCGGTGTGCAGTTCCGGCATTGCGGCGGCCTGTGGGACAAGGCCAAGCACCCGATGAACACCGGGTCGTATTTCGGCTACATCGGCATGGGCCAGTACCTCAACGGCATCGTCGCGGCCCATGCGACCAAATCCAAGAAGCTCGGCTTCGTGGCGGCCAAGCCCATCCCGCAGGTGCTGATCAACGTCAACAGCTTTGCGCTGGGCGCGCGCTCGGTGGACCCGTCCATCACCACGGCCGTGGTGTTCACCGGCGACTGGTCGATGCCTGTAAAGGAGGCAGAAGCCACCAACGCGCTGATCGACGGCGGCGCGGACGTGATCACCTGCCACGTCGATGGGCCGAAGGTGGTGGTGCAGACCACCGAGGGCCGCGGCGCCTTCACCTGCGGCTACCACGCCAACCAGTCCGCCCTGGCGCCCAAGGGGTATCTGACCGGCGCCGAGTGGAACTGGGCGGAGGTGTACAAGATGTATGCGACGAAGATGCAGGCGGGCGAGACGCTGCCGAACTTCACCCGCGGCGGGCTGGCAGAGGGATTCATAAAAATGTCTCCCTATGGCCCGGCGGTCGGCGAGGCGGCGCGCAAGCGGGCCGACGCCGCGAAGGCCGAGATCATGAAGGGCGGCTTCGCCGTGTTCAAAGGCCCCTTGATGGACAACACGGGCAAGCAGGTGGTCGCCGCCGGGTCCGCGTATCCGGAAACCGCCATCGAGCTTGAGTCGATGAACTGGCTGGCCGAGGGCGTGAAAGGCTCGCTCGCCTGAGCGCGGCGGGAGCAGCCGCCACCACGGCGCCCCGGTCCAGGACCGACCGCAGCTTCCGGCTGCGGCAGGCGCTGGAGGCGGGGCTGGTGCCGGTGCTCGCCATCCTGGCGGCGGCGGGCCTGTTCTGCCTGTTCCTGCTGGTGCTGGGCCGCTCGCCCCAGACTTTCTTCCAATTGGTCTGGACCGGGGCGTTCGGAAGCTGGTTCTCCTGGCGCAACACATTGAGCCGGGCAGCACCCTTGCTGCTGACGGCGCTGTGCGTGGCGGTGCCGGCGCAGCTTGGCTTGGTCATCATCGGAGGGGAGGGCGCGCTGGTGCTGGGCGGGCTGGCGGCGACCTGGGCCGGCCTGTTGCTGGGCGACGCACCGGGCCTGGTGATCCAGCTTGCCATGGCGGCGGCCGGCGCGGCGGCCGGGGCGGCGTGGCTGGGCCTCGTGGGCCTGCTGCGCGCCCGGCGCGGCATCAACGAGACGGTCGCGAGCCTTGTCATGGCCTACATCGCCATCGCGCTGTTCAACCAGCTCGTCGAGGGGCCGTTGCGCGACCCGGCCAGCCTCAACAAGCCCTCCACCTACGCCATCCCCAAATCCGCCGTGCTGCCGACGCTGCCGGGGCTGGACGTGCATCCCGGCATCCTGATCGGGGCGGTGGCCTGCGTGCTGTGCTGGCTGCTGGTCGCGCGCACCACGACGGGGTTCGCCGCGCGCGTCACCGGCGGCGGCCTGCGCGCGGCGCAGTTGCAGGGCTTGCCGGTGGCGTGGCTCATGGTGGGCGCCTGCGCGCTGGGCGGCGCGTTGGCAGGGCTGGCGGGCACCATCGAGGTTGCGGCGGTGCACGGCCGGGCCAATGCGTCGCTGATCGCGGGCTACGGCTATTCCGGCATCCTGATCGCCTTCCTGGCCCGGCACAACGCGCTTGCCATCATGCCGATGGCCGTGCTGCTGGGCGGCATCGGCGCCGCGGGCGGGCTGCTGCAGCGGCGCATGGGCCTGCCGGACGCGACGGTGCTGGTGCTGCAAGGCATGATCTTCCTGGCGATCCTGGCCAGCGAGACACTGTATGGCCGCCTGCGCTGGTTCCAGCCCCGGGGTGCCGCATGAGCAGCATCGAAACCGTGCTGATCGCCATGCTGGCCGGCGCGCTACGGGTGTCCACGCCGTTCCTGTTCGTGAGCCTGGGCGAGTGCCTGACCGAGCGCGCCGGGCGCATCAACCTGGGCAACGAGGGCGTGCTGGTGCTGGGCGCCATGGTGGCCTACGCCACGTCGTACCTGACCGGCAGCCCGTGGCTCGGCGTGCTGGCGGCGGCGGGCGCGGGCGCGGCGCTGGGCGGGCTGCACGGGGTGCTGTGCGCGCTGACGCGGGTGAACGACGTGGCCATGGGCATCGCCATCCTGCTGGCCGGCGACGGGATTGCTTTCTTTTTCGGCAAGCCTTTCGTGCAGCCGAGCGCGCCGGGCCTGCCGGGCTTGCCCCTCGGCGGCTGGTCGTCCGTGCCGCAGGTGCAGAGCGCCCTGACCGTCAGCCCGCTGTTCCCGCTGGGCGTCGCGGTGGCGTTCGGCATGGCCTGGATGTTCCGCGCCACGCGGCTTGGCCTGCGGCTGCGCATCGTGGGCGACAGCGCGGACGCGGCGCGGGCGCTGGGCCTGCCCATCAACCGCACCCGGCTGCTGGCAACGGCGGCCGGCAGCGCGCTGGCGGGCATCGGCGGCGCGTTCCTGAGCCTGGTGTATCCCGGAAGCTGGAACGAGAGCCTGTCGTCCGGGCAGGGGCTGATGGCAGTGGCGCTGGTGGTGTTCGCGCGCTGGAACCCGGTTGGCTGCCTGGGCGCGTCGATCCTGTTCGGCGCCGCAGGCGCGCTCGGGCCGTCGCTGCAAACGGTGGGCGTGACCAGCTACTACTACCTGTTCTACGCTGCGCCCTTCGTGCTGACGCTCCTGGTGCTGGTCGCGACCGTGCGTCCGGGCCGGGCGGTGCGCGGGATGCCGGGCGAGTTGTCCATCGCACGCTAGAGTCTTTGTTTTCAGCGTGCCGACCGATCAGAAGTCCGCCGGCAAGGGCCGACGAACTTCCGATCCGGCACACAAGGGAGGAACACATGAACGGATTAGGCGGCCTCAATCGTTCGCCCCATGGTGTCGTGCTCGGGCTGGTGCAGCTTGCGCTGCCCGTGATCGAGACCCGCGCCGACATCGCGCGGCAAACCGGGCGCATCGTCGCCATGGTGGCCAAGGCGCGGCGCAACATGGGGACGCTCGACCTGGTGGTGTTCCCGGAATACGCGCTGCACGGCCTGTCGATGGACACGCGGGACGAGGTGACGTGCGACCTGGACGGACCGGAGGTCGCGGCCATGCGGCAGGCCTGCGTGGACAACAAGGTCTGGGGCTGCTTCTCCATCATGGAGCGCAACCCCGGGGCTATGCCGTGGAACAGCGGCCTCGTCGTGTCCGACACGGGCGAGGTCAAGCTGTATTACCGCAAGATGCACCCCTGGGTGCCCGTGGAACCCTGGGAACCCGGCGATCTCGGCATCCCCGTCATCGAGGGGCCGCGCGGCGTCAAGCTGGCGCTGATCATCTGCCACGACGGCATGTTCCCCGAGATGGCGCGGGAGGCCGCCTACCGCGGGGCCGAGGTCATGCTGCGCACTGCCGGCTACACCGCGCCGATCCGCGACGCCTGGCGCTTCACCAACCAGAGCAACGCCTTCTGCAACCTCATGGTCACGGCCAGCGTGTGCATGTGCGGCAGCGACGGGACGTTCGACTCCATGGGGGAGGCCATGGTGTGCAACTTCGACGGCGCGATCATCGCCCACGGCGCCTCCGGCCGGGCCGACGAGATCATCACCGCCGAGGTCCGCCCGGACCTGGTGCGGGAAGCGCGGGCGCATTGGGGCGTCGAGAACAACCCCTACCAGTTCGGCCATCGCGGCTACTCGGCCGTGGCGGGCGGGGCGACGGACTGCCCCTACACCTACATGCGCGACCTTGCCGCCGGGCGCTACCGCCTGCCGTGGGAGGCCGAGGTCAAGGTGACGGACGGCACCGGCTGCGGCCTGCCGCCGCCGCGCCGGCTGCTGAAGGCGGCGGAATGACCGCGCAATGATCCCTGCCCACCCTTACGCCTGGCCCTACGACGGCGACCTGTTCGGCACGGCGCTGCTGGTGATCGACATGCAGGCCGATTTCTGCGCGCCCGGCGGCTACGTGGACCGCATGGGCTACGACATCAGCCTGACCCGCGCGCCCATCGGGCCGATCAGCCGCGTGCTGGCGGCCATGCGCGCCCGGGGCGACACGGTCGTGCACACCCGCGAAGGGCACCGGCCCGACCTGTCGGACCTGCCGGCCAACAAGCGCTGGCGCTCGCGGCAGGCGGGGGCGGGCATCGGCGATCCCGGCCCGTGCGGGCGCATCCTGGTGCGGGGGGAGCCGGGCTGGGAGATCATCCCGGAACTGGCGCCGCTGCCGGGCGAGGTGGTGATCGACAAGCCCGGCAAAGGCGCGTTCTACGCCACCGACCTGGAATTGGTGCTGCGCACCCGCGGCGTCCGCAACCTGGTGCTGACGGGGATCACCACGGACGTGTGCGTGCACACCACCATGCGCGAAGCGAACGACCGCGGCTTCGAGTGCCTGGTGCTGTCGGACGGATGCGGCGCGACCGACGCCGGCAACCACGCCGCCGCCCTCGCGATGGTGGCGATGCAAGGCGGGGTGTTCGGCGCGGTGGCGAGTTCCAGTGAGTTCCTGGACGCCCTGCCGTGATGGCGGCCAAGGCGGCGGCCGGCGTGGAGGCCGCGGGCATCGGCAAGCGCTTCGGCGCCTTCACGGCGTTGGCCGGCATCGACATGAAGGTGCGTCCCGGCACCGTCCACGGCCTGCTGGGCGAGAATGGGGCGGGCAAGTCCACGTTGGTGAAATGCCTGATGGGTTACTACCGCGCCGACGAGGGCGGTTTCCTGGTGGATGGCAAGGGGGCCGCCATCGCCCGCCCGGCGGACGCCGACGCGCTCGGCCTGGGCATGGTGTACCAGCACTTCACCCTCGTGCCGTCCATGACGGTGGCGGAGAACCTGGTGATCGCCAGGGGCGAGGTGCCGGCGGTGATCAACTGGGCGCGGGAGCGCGCGGCGCTCGATGCGTTCATGGCCCGGATGCCGTTCCCGGTCCGGCTCGACGCGGTGGTCGGCACCTTGTCGGCGGGCGAGCGGCAGAAGACCGAGATCCTGAAGCAGCTCTATTTGCAGCGCCGCCTGTTGGTGCTGGACGAGCCGACCTCCGTGCTGACGCCGCGGGAGGCGGAGGAGATGCTCGGGCTGATGCAGGGCCTGGCGCATGGCGGCACGGCGACGGTGGTGGTCATCACCCACAAGCTGTCCGATGTGATGCGTTTCACCGACGAGGTGACGGTGCTGCGCCGGGGCCGGCTGGCCGGGCGCGGCGACACCGCCGGGCTGAGCCGCGGCGACCTGACCGCCATGATGATCGGCGAGCTGCACGCCCCCGCGCGCCCGGAGCGGCAAGGGGCCACGGAAGCCGCGGTGCGCCTGTCCGTCCGCAACCTGCGCGCGGCCGGCGATGCGGGCCAGCCGGTGCTCGACATCGCCGCGCTCGACGTGCGGGCGCATGAGATCGTGGGCGTCGCCGGCGTGTCGGGCAACGGGCAGCAGGAGCTGCTGGAAGCCCTGGGCGGCCAGCGCCCCGGCGGCAGGGCCGTGCGCGTGGACGGCGCCCCCTACGCCGCGACCCGGCGGCAGTCGCAGGCGCTCAAGGTCCGGGTCATCCCGGAGGAGCCGCTCCGCAACGGCTGCGTGCCCGGCATGTCGGTGGTGGACAACCTGAACCTGCGCCTGTTCGACCGAAAGGAGGACGGGGGCCGGCGGTGGTGGCTGGACATGGGCGGGATGCGCCGCCGGGCCGCGCGGATGATCGCAGGCTACGGCGTGCGCGCGGCCTCGCCGGAGGTGCCAATGGGCGTGCTGTCCGGCGGCAACGTGCAGCGCGGCGTCCTGGCGCGCGAGCTGGACGGCGAGGTGTCGCTGCTGATGGTGGCCAACCCGTGCTTCGGCCTGGACGTGAAGGCGGTGGCGGAGGTGCGCGCCCGGCTGATGGCGGCGCGCAACGCCGGCTGCGCGATCCTGCTGATCAGCGAGGACTTGGACGAGATCCTGGAATTGGCCGACCGCATCGTGGTGATGCGCCGCGGCCGCATCGTGCACGAGGCGCCGGCGGCGGGCGCGGACCCGCATGCCATCGGCGCGCACATGCTGGACGCGCAGGCGGCCGGCAGCGCCATGGGCGAGCCAAGCCCAGTGCTGGCATAACGCTTGCAGCGTTTTTAACATTCCCAACATCCGCACGACCCCGTCATCACCATGGAGGCCCGGATGCGAACCACCTACCGGATTACCCGGCGCACGGCGATGGGCGGCCTGCCCGCCCTGGCGGCCGTGGGAACCGCCCGTGCCCAGGCGTCGCTGGACCGCGTGTCCTACCAGACCAACTGGCGGGCGCAGGCCGAGCATGGCGGCTTCTACCAGGCGGTCGCGTCCGGCCTTTACCGCAAGCACGGCATCGACTGCGACCTGCGCATGGGCGGGCCGCAGCAGAACCCGGCGCAGCTGCTGCTCGCCGGCCGGGTGGACGCCATCATGTCCAACAGCTTGCAGGCGCTGAACTACGCGCGGGACGGGCTGCCGTTCCTGTCGGTCGCGGCCATGTTCCAGAAGGACCCGCAAGGCTTCATGGTCCACAAGGGCCAGGGCAACGACAGCTTCGAAGCGTTGAAGAACAAGCCCATCCTGGTCGGCGCCGGCGGGCGGGTCGGGTTCTGGCCGTGGCTGCGCGCCCGCTACGGCTACACGGACGAGCAGATCCGGCCCTACACCTTCAACCTCGCCCCATTCCTGACCGACAAGCGCGCGATCCAGCAGGCGTTCATCTCCTCCGAGCCGTTCGCGGCGCGGCAGGCGGGGGCGGACCCCGGCTTCCTGCTGTTCGCGGACCACGGCTTCGAGAACTACCAGACCACCATCGACGTGTCCGCGAAGTTCGCGGCCGAGCGTGCGGACGTGCTGCAACGCTTCATTGACGCCTCCATCGAGGGCTGGGCGCTGTATATGCGCGGCACGGAACGCCCGCTGGCCCACGCGCTGATCAAGCGGGACAACCCGGACATGGCCGACGCCAGCATGGCCTACGCCGACCAGGCGATGGCCGAGGGCGGCATCGTGCTGTCCGGGGAAGCGGAAACGCTCGGCATCGGCGCCATGACGGAGGCGCGGTGGGAGCGGTTCGCCGAGGCCATGGTGGAAGCCGGGGTATACCCGCCGGGGCTGGACGCGAGGCGGGCATACTCGCTGCAATTCGTGAACCGCAAGGTCGGCATTTGACGCCGCGCCCGCTGGCGTCGCTGCGGGGCGTCGAGAAGCGCTACCGCCGCGGCACGCTGGCGGTGGGGGGCGTGGACCTCGACATCATGCCAGGCAGCTTCATCGCCCTCTTGGGCGCCAGCGGCTGCGGCAAGAGCACGCTGCTGCGGCTGATCGCCGGATTGGACACGCCGACCGCCGGGCGGATCGACTGGCCGGTCGCGGCGCACGATGCCGCGGGCAAGCCGCAACGCGACGTGTCGTTCGTGTTCCAGGAGCCGACGCTGATGCCGTGGGCGACGGCGGCCGGCAACGTGGCCCTGCCGCTGCGGCTGGCGGGCGTCGGCCGGGCGGAAGCGCGGGCGCGGGCGATGGCGGCGCTGGCGCGGGTGGACCTGGCGGCGTTCGGCGCCGCCTACCCCCGCGCGCTGTCGGGCGGCATGCGGATGCGGGTGTCCATCGCCCGCGCGCTGGTGACCGCGCCGCGCCTGCTGCTGATGGACGAGCCGTTCGCGGCTCTGGACGAGATCACCCGCTTCCGGCTCAACAACGACCTGGTGCAGCTTTGGGAGGCCGAGCGGTTCACCGTGGTGTTCGTGACGCATTCGGTGTTCGAGAGCGTTTACCTGGCGCAGCGCGTGGTGGTGATGGCGGCGCGGCCCGGCCGGGTGGCGCAGGTGTTCGACGTGCAAGCGCCGGATGGGCGGGGCGAGGGATTCCGCACGTCGGCCGCCTACGCCGGGCAATGCCGGGCCGTGTCGGACGGGCTGGCGCGGGCCATGGCGGCATGAAGGCGGGGGCAGCCTAATGGTTCAGTCAAGCGGCTGTTTTGAAGCCGGTCTGGAAAGGCGTCCGGGATTGGACGACGGCCCAGAGCACATTCACGCGCCTGCGGGCGAGCGCAATCACGGCTTGGTGGTGCCGTTTTCCTTCCCGCCGTTTGCGGTCGTAGAAGGTGCGGCTGTCGTCGTGACCGAGCGAGCAGAAGGCGGACTGGTAGAACACGCGCTTGAGGCTCTTGTTGCCGCCATTTGGCCGGCGCAGGAAGCGCGTCCGGCCGGATTGCCGCAACACTGGGGCCATGCCGGCGGCCGAGGCGAGTGCGTCGGCGGAGCGGAAGCGCGACAGGTTGCCTGCCTCGGCGATGAGTTCTGCGGCGAGCACGACTCCCATGCCGGGCAGGCTGCGGATGAGAGCCGCGTCAGGGTGACGTCCGAGCAGTGCCTCCAGCTCGCGGTCGAGTTCGATCAAGCGCGCACGGCTGGCCAACGCCTCAACGGCAAGCTCGCGGATCAAGCGTGCGGTCATGCGCTCGGCCGGGACAACGATGGCCTGCTCGGCCGCGGCGGCGAGCGCGCGGTCGGCAAGCGCGTCCACGTTGGGCAGGCCGCCGGCCGCCTGCAGGTGGCGCACAAGGCGCTTCTTGCCGGCAGCGCGCAGCTCGGAATGCGTTACGTAACGGGTCAGCAGGTGCAGCGGCCCCTTGGTCTTGAGGTCGAGGCAGGCTTCCAGGCCCGGAAAGATGCCGACGAGCAGGTCATGCATGCGCGACAAGCGTTGGGTTTGGGCCTGCACCAGATCGCCGCGGCGACTGACCAGCAGCCTGATCTCGAGATCGACCTCGGTTGCCGGTTCGATGCGGCGCAGGTCCGACCGGGTTCGCACCTGGTCGGCAATGGTGCGGGCATCGCGCGGGTCAGACTTGTTCTCGCCTCCAACCGTGCCCTGACGGGCGCGGTTTACGGCCATGCCGGGCACGTGGACCAGGTCGAACCCGGCCTCGGCCAGCATGGCTTCGGCGAGGCCTGCAATGCCGCCGATGACGTCGAGGCCGATGCGGGCCGTGCCGCCGAGGGCGGTCAGCTGCCCAGCCAGCGCCGCGATCTCGGTGGGCGTGTTCAGCAGCTTGCGGTCGATCTGCACGACGCCATCGGCGTCGATGGCCGTGACCCAGTGTATCTCCTTGGCAATGTCGATCCCGACGCTGATCCGCATGACGCCTCCTGGCAGTTGAAGGTTCGGCACTCCGCCCACGCCGTCTTCGCCCTACACAGCGATGAGTCGCAGAGCCTAATCAGCGGTCGAGGCGGTGTGGCGGTGTCGGGGGAATTACCTCCGGAGCCATCGTGGGCAGCCAGCATGAAAACCATCCCGACACCGCCGCCGCACCGCGATCCTGGCATGCCAGGATCGCGGTGTCAGGCACTGCTTGCACAGCATCTGAACGGTAGGGCGGCATGAGCCTGAGCATCACCGGCGGCGCCTGCCTGCTGCCTGAAGGGTTTG
>CAXSEX010000085.1:0-12649 GCA_964236415.1 uncultured Acetobacteraceae bacterium
ACGGCGAGGAAGTGAAGTTCGGCGGCGGCAAGGTGATCCGCGACGGCATGGGCCAGTCCCAGGCGTCGCAGGCGGAGGGCGCGGTCGATACCGTCATCACCAACGCGCTGATCGTGGACCATTGGGGCATCGTCAAGGCCGACGTGGCGATCCTCGACGGCCGCATCCACGCCATCGGCAAGGCCGGCAACCCCGACGTGCAGCCCGGCGTCACCATCACCATAGGACCCGGCACCGAGATCATCGCCGGAGAGGGCAAGATCCTCACCGCCGGCGGCATCGACAGCCACATCCACTTCATCTGCCCGCAGCAGGTTGAGGAAGCCTTGGCGTCCGGCATCACCACGCTGGTCGGCGGCGGCACGGGACCTGCGACCGGCACCAGCGCCACCACTTGCACCCCCGGCCCTTGGCACCTCGCCCGGATGCTGCAAGCCGCGGAGGGCCTGCCGGTCAACCTCGCCTTCGCCGGCAAGGGCAACGCTTCCCGCCCGGCGGCACTGGAAGAGATGATCCGCGCCGGGGCCAGCAGCCTCAAGCTGCACGAGGACTGGGGCACCACGCCCGCCAGCATCGACTGCGCGCTCTCGGTCGCCGACCGCTTCGACGTGCAGGTGATGATCCACACCGACACGCTGAACGAGAGCGGCTTCGTCGAGGACACCATCGCGGCGTTCAAGGACCGCACCATCCACGCCTTCCACACGGAGGGCGCCGGCGGCGGCCACGCGCCCGACATCATCCGCGTCGCCGGGCTGCCCAATGTCTTGCCGTCCAGCACCAACCCGACGCGGCCCTACACCGCCAACACGCTGGACGAGCATCTCGACATGCTCATGGTCTGCCACCACCTCGACCCCGCCATCCCCGAGGACGTGGCCTTCGCCGAAAGCCGCATCCGGAAGGAGACCATCGCCGCCGAGGACATCCTGCACGACCTGGGCGCGCTCAGCATGATCTCGTCCGACAGCCAGGCGATGGGCCGCGTCGGCGAGGTGGCGATCCGCACCTGGCAGACCGCGCACAAGATGAAGCAGCAGCGCGGGGCGCTGCCGGGTGATGGCCGCGCCGACAACGCGCGGATCAAGCGGTATGTCGCCAAGTACACGATCAACCCAGCCATCGCGCAGGGCCTGTCGCACGAGGTCGGCTCGGTGGAGCCGGGCAAGCTCGCGGACCTCGTGCTTTGGTCGCCGATGTTCTTCGGGGTGAAGCCCGACCTGGTGCTGAAGGCCGGCACCATCGTCTGCGCGCCGATGGGCGACCCGAACGCCAGCATCCCCACGCCGCAGCCGGTGCACTACCGCCCGATGTTCGGGCAGTTCGGGGCGGCGCTGGCCGCAAGCTGCGTCACCTTCGTGTCGCAGGCGGCGCTGGACGACGGCATCGGCCAGCGCCTCGGCCTGACCCGGCGCCTGTCGGCGGTGCGCGACACCCGGGGGCAGATCGGCAAGCGCAGCATGGTCCACAACGACGCGACGCCGGTGATCGAGGTCGATCCGGAGACTTACGAGGTTCGCGCGGACGGCGTGCTGCTGACATGCGAGCCGGCGGTCGTGCTGCCGATGGCGCAGCGGTATTTCTTGTTCTGATGCGCGCGAACCAAGTCCTTGCGGCCGGCACATGGGACGCGGCCCGCGCGGCGGACCGCGTGCTGATTGATTTCGACCGCCGCCACCGTCGCCGCATCGTGCTGCCGACCGAGGCTGGCGGAGAGGTCTTGCTCGACCTCCCGCAAGCCGTCCGCCTCCGCCACGGCGACGGCCTTGTCCTGGACGATGGCGGCATCGTCTTGGTGCAGGCCCGGCCCGAGCCTCTGCTGGACATCCACGCCCAAGACGCCGCTGCCCTGGTCCGCATTGCCTGGCACCTCGGCAACCGGCACCTCCCCGTGCAACTGCTCGGCACCCATCTCCGCATCCGCCACGACCACGTGATCGCCGAGATGGTGCGCGCGCTCGGCGGCGACGTGGCCGAGATCGAGGCGCCGTTCGACCCGGAGGGCGGCGCCTACGCGGGCGGCCATTCGCATGCCCACGACGACGAGGACGGTCATGCGCACCCGCATCACGGTCGTGTCTGAGTTTGGATTACAGCATCCGACCCAAAGCATTCATGCAAGCCTTCCCGTGAGAACGGGGCGACCATAACGGTGGAACGCTTCAAGGAGCCGCTGGCCATGATCTCCGAGCCTTTGCCGGCAACAGCCAAAGCTGAGCGTCTCACTCTCGCACTTCGCCAAGCCGGAGTACTGGGCGACGGCCATGTCAGCAGCGTTGTCGTAGAAAGCTCGCGCGACATGGTGCTCTCGCAGATTAGACGGCTGCGGCTGTCTTACCATGGAGCCTCAGACGGTCCCGAAACGCTTATCCTCAAGACCGAGCTTCCGGAACGTGCCGGCAAGGGGGCGAGCGCAGGCCGCCACGAGGTGGAATTCTACACCCAGGTCGCCGCCGTGACGCCTGCGCGCGTCGTGCCACATTGTTTTGAAGCCAGTTGGGCTCCGGACACGAGTGCGTGGCACCTCCTGCTCGAAGACCTCAGCGACTCCCACGTCATCCCGACGCGGTGGCCACTGCCTCCGACCATGGCGCAATGTGAGAGCATCATAAGCGCACGTGCCAAGTTTCAGGCTGCATGGTGGGATGATCCGCGGTTGGGTGTCTCCATAGGGATCAAGCCGGGCGTTGAGGACATAAACCGGCATGTGCAGGGCCTCGCCGCGCAGTTTACGCAGTTCGCTGATCACGCGGATGGTCGACTGGCACGAAAACGGATCGATCTTTTCGAGCGATTGCTGGACGCAGGCGCCAGCCTACTTGCGCGCCCCTCGACTGCCCTCAATTGCACCATCGTTCATGGCGACGCGCATGTTTGGAATTGCTTCCTGCCCCGGGCTGCGGGGAGCGATGACGTCCGCCTGTTCGACTGGGACAGTTGGCGCATAGGGACAGGAACAAGTGACCTCGCCTACATGATGGCGGTCCACTGGTACCCCGACCTCCGACACGAAAGGGAATTGTTGTTGCTGGACCACTATCACGCAGCCCTCGTCGCGCACGGTGTCGGCGGCTATGACCGGCTTGCGTTGGAAACTGATTACCGCCTGTCGGTGCTGTGGCAGATCATGACGCCGATCAGGCAGGCGGCATACGGGATTCCGCCAGTGATTTGGTGGAACAATCTCGGACGCATCCTCCTGGCCGTTGACGATCTCGATTGCCGAGACTTCCTGGGCTAAGGCTACCGGGCATCCGGTTTCCACCAATTGCGGAAGTTCAAACCGAGACACTCCTCGTATGCCCCCTGACCTCGCCAAGCTGCTCACCTGGCTGTCCCCTGCCTTCCCGACCGGCGCCTACGCCTATTCCCACGGTCTGGAATGGGCGGTCGAGGCCGGGGATGTCCGCACCGAAACCGACCTGCTCGCCTGGCTCGGCGACGTGCTGCGTCATGGCTCGGGCCGCGTCGACGCCATCCTGCTGCGCCATGCCCACGCCGCCCGCGACCCGGCCGCCCTCGCCGCCATAGCCGAGCTTGCCGCGGCGGCGCAGCCTGGCCGCGAGCGCCGGGCCGAGACGCTGGGCCAGGGCGACGCCTTCGCCATCGCCGCGGAGGTCTGGGGCGCCCCGTGGCTTGCGGCGCTGCGCGGAAGCGGCCAGCCGGTCGCCTACCCCGTCGCGGTCGGCGCCCTGGCTGCGGCGCACGGCATCGCGGCGGACCCGGCGGCGCTGGCGTTCCTGCACGGCTTCGCCGCCAACCTGGTCAGCGCGGCGGTGCGCCTGGTGCCGCTGGGCCAGACCGCCGGGCTGCGCGTCCAATCGGCGCTGGAACCGGCCATCCGGGAGGTGGCAGAGGCGACCCGCGGCGCCACGCTGGACGACCTGGGCGGGGCGTGCTTCCGTTCCGACATCGCCGCCATGCGCCACGAAACCCAGTACACGAGGCTGTTCCGCACATGACATCGCCCCACGGCCCCCTCCGCGTCGGCGTCGGCGGACCCGTCGGCACCGGCAAGACCGCGCTGATGGACGCGCTGTGCCGGCGCTTCTCGACGCGCTTCGACATCGCGGCGATCACCAACGACATCTACACCAAGGAAGACGCGGAGTTCCTGACCCGCGCCGGGTCCTTGGCGCCGGAGCGCATCATGGGGATCGAGACCGGCGGCTGCCCGCATACCGCGATCCGGGAGGATGCCAGCATCAACCTGGCGGGCATCGCGGCCATGCGCCGCCGCTTCCCGGCGCTCGACCTGATCCTGATCGAGAGCGGCGGCGACAACCTGGCGGCGACCTTCAGCCCCGAGCTGGCCGACCTCACCATCTACGTCATCGACGTGTCCGCCGGCGACAAAATCCCGCGCAAGGGCGGCCCCGGCATCACCCGCAGCGACTTGCTGGTGATCAACAAGATCGACCTCGCCCCGCATGTGGGCGCGAGCCTGGAGGTGATGGACCGCGACAGCCGCCGGATGCGGGGCGACCGGCCCTTCGTGTTCGCCAACGTGCGCGCCGGGCAAGGCGTGGCGGAGGTCGCGGCCTTTATCGAGCAGGCGGGCGGCCTGCATTGAGCCAGCGCCGCAACGCGACCAGCGACCAGACCGCCTCCACGACGCCGAACGGCCAGGCCCCCTGCAGGAACCCGTAGGCCGACCCCAGCGCGCACGACCCGGCGAACCCGAGCACCCAGCCGCGCCCCCGGCCCTCGCAGGCGTAGCACACCAGCATCAGGCTTACGGCGACGAGGCCGAAAAGCGTCAGCGCGTCCAAGCCGCCCGGCACGCAACAAGGCTGTCGAACCGTTCATCGCCCCGGCGGCTTAACGCCGTCCCAGCCGCCTGAACGGAAGCACCATCCGGTTGCCCGTCCCCGGCGGCGGCTCCGGCGCGGCGCCCGCCGCCTGCGCATCGGACGGCTGGCGCACCCGCGAGGCGCGTCCCTCGCCCGCCATCCTCCGGGCGCAGTCCTGCCACGTCGGGAACGGCGCGCCGTCGCGCTGCTCCCAGCGGGCGACCGAGGCCTCGTCGCACCACTCGACCAGGAACGGCATGGCCCGCCCGTGCGCGCCGGCGGACCGCCAGCGGCGCATCGCCTCGTCCGAGGACCAGCGGGTGACGGTCCAGAAGGTGAGGCGCCGCCCGGCGAGCAGCCGCCCATCAACGAAGCCGGCCGCCGTAACCGCCTGGCCCAGCGACGCCGCGGTGTGGCGGGCGAACCCCGCGGCGTGCCGCCAGGACCGCAGGCGCAAGCGCGTCGCGCTGACGATCACGCCGCCGGTCCTGGCCTGTTGCTGCGCGCCCGCATGGCCGGCAAGGTATGGTCGCGCCGCCGCGTGCTGCAAGTGCCCGGGCCGCGCCACGGAGCGCACCGCCCCCGATCACACCCGGCATCGGCGTCAGGTCCGCGCGGCCTCGAACAGCAGCGCGCCGACTGCTTCCTCCGACGCCGGGCGACCGTATAGCCAGCCCTGGCCGACATCGCAGCCGAGATCGCGGAGCAGCGCCGCCGTGCCCTCGTCCTCGACGCCCTCGGCGACGGTCAGCAGGCCGAGGCTGTGGCTCAACCCGATCACGGCGGCGACGATCTTGCGGCTTTCGATGTCGCCGCCCATCGCCCGCACGAAGCTCGCGTCGATCTTCAGCTTGTCGATCGGCAGCAGCTGCAGGTGCCGCAGGCTCGAATAGCCCGTGCCGAAGTCGTCGAGCGCCAGCCGCACGCCCAGCGCCTTGAGCTTGCCGAGCAGGTCCCGGGCTAGGTCGATGTCGCCCACCAGCGCGCTTTCGGTGATCTCCAGCTCAAGGCGGTGCGCCGGCAGCCCGGTCTCAGTCAGGATGGACTGCACGGTCGCGGGAAGGCCGCGGTCGCGCAGCTGGAGCGGCGACAGGTTGCAGGCGACGACGATGTCGGACGGCCACGCGGCGGCGGCGCGGCAGGCGCGGCGCAGCAGGCCCTCGGTCATCGGGCCGATCAGGCCGGCATCCTCGGCAATGGGAATGAACTCGCACGGCGGGACGGTGCCGCGGGTGGGATGCGGCCAGCGCGCCAGCATCTCGAAGCCGACCAGGCGGCCGGTCGTGATATCGACGAGCGGCTGGAAGTGCGGACGCAGGAGGTCGCGGGCAATGGCCTGGCGCAACTCGCCTTCCAGCAGCGCGCGTGCCTGGATATGGGTATCGAGGCCGGGGTCGAAGAAGTGGAAGCGGCTGCGCCCGTCGGCCTTGGCCCGATACAGCGCGACGTCGGCGCGGCGCAGCAGCGCGTCGGCGTCCCTGTCCTCCGCCCGCGCGACCGCGATGCCGATGCTGACGCCGATCTGCGCCACCGGCCCGTTAAGGAGCGCGAACGGCTGTCCCAGCACGGCGATGATCCGCTGCGCAAGCCGCGCCGCCTCGCTGGCCGGACCGGACGACGGGTCCGCGGCGTCGAGCGGGACAACCAGCGCGAACTCGTCGCCGCCCAGGCGGGCAATGGTGCTGACGGTGCCTTCGGCGTTGCGGAGCCGGGCCGCCACAAGCTGCAGGAGGTGGTCGCCGGCGGGGTGGCCGTGCGCGTCGTTCACCCCCTTGAACCGGTCGAGGTCGCACAGCAGCAGCGCGACCGCGCCGCCGCTCCGGTCCGCCCGCGCCAAGGCCGTCCGCAACTGCTCATGCAGCCCGCGCCGGTTGGGCAGGCCGGTCAGGGCATCGGTGCGCGCCACGGCTTCCGTGGCGGCAAGGGCAGTCCGCAGCCGCGCACGCCCCTTGAGCGCGAACACGGCCGCGACGAGGAACAGGGCGCTCAGCCCAAGCCCTGCCGTTTCCATCCAGGCGCGGTCGTTGAGGGTCTTGGCGCGGGCCGTGGCGAGCGTTTCGAGATCCTGGCCGAAGGCTTCGATTCCCGAGGCATAGACGGCCTGCAGGTAGGTGAACTCCGGGCCGTCGAGCAGCGCCTGCGCGCTGTTGCGGTCGCCGTCGGCGAGCAGCCTGAAGGCCGCCCGCTCCATCGTGGTCAGGTCGCCGTTCGCTTCCTCCACGGTTTTCGCCAGCGTCGAGCCGACCTCCGGCGTCGCAAGGGCGACCGCCTCTGCGATGGCCGCCGCGAGCTTCGGGCCGGCCTCGTCGAACCGGGCCGCCCATTGAGGATCGCCGGATGCCACTGCCATGCGGGCGGACATGGTGCGCCACTCGTCGTAATAGGCGAAGGTGCCGCGCAGCTCGGCCACGCGCACCGCCCGTCCGGCTGCCAGCTGCATCTCGGCGCGGGTTCCCGTCCCGGTGGAGCCAAGCCACAGGAGGGTGCCGAGGGCGGCGGCCAGCGCCAGCGCCGAGGTCCAACGGCCCAACTGCCGCCTGCGGCGGTCCGGCATCTCCGAGACGATCTGATAAAGGCGCGACATGCCCACACCATACGCAGCATGCCTTAAAAAGTCGTTTTGATTTATGTTGGCAACGAACGCGGCAGCCGGGCGGGAGCCTCAGCACCCCCGGTTATTTGATCCGCCGCAGCTCGACCCATTGGAAGGCCAGCAGGATCGGCACGCCCAGCGCCAGGTCGCGGGCGCGGCGCAGCAGGGACACGCCGAGCGCCATGTCGGGCGGCACGCCGAAGGCGGCGCCCAGGCCGACATAGCCGGCCTCCTGCACGCCCGCCGAGCCGGGCACGATGAAGGCGGCGGCCACCAGCGCGTCCAGCAGCGCCTCCAGCGCCAAAACCGGCAGCAGCCCGGCGTCCCAGCCCAGCAGGCGCAGGCTGATCCAGGTGCCGAACCCGGTGCCGAACCAGGCAAGGAGGTGCAGCGTGCTGGCCAGCAGCAGCCGGCGCGGGTTGCGGTACAGCCGGGCCAGTTCCGCCTGCACGCCGCCCGCGCCGCCCTGCCCGCGGAACCATTCGCCCCCCAGCCGCCCGCCCAGCCCGCGTAGGGTCCGCCCGATCGCCCGGCGGCTCCGCCAGGCCAGCGCCGCCCCCAGCCCCACGACGGTCAATGTGACGCCCGCCGGCGCCAGCAGCGGCGACCCCGGCCACAGCAGCAGCAGCGCCCCCAGCCCGAACACGCTGAACAGGAACTGCCCGGCCAGCTCGGCCGTCACATCGACCACGGTTCCCGCCGCAGCCAGGGGCCAGGCGACCCCGCGCACCGCGACCGCCCGCGCGCCGAGCACGTAGCCGCCCACCGGCGAGAACGGCAGGCACGTCGTCGCGGCGTCCCGCACCATGCGCCCCCACACCAGCACCGCCAGCCGCACCCCGGGCAGCACGACGGCCCAGGCCAGCCCCAGCACGAGGAACAGCAAGCCCTGCCACAGCGACAGCAGCGCGAAGCCCCGCCAGCCCACCGAGAGCGCGATGTCCAGCACCCGGCCCGCATCGAACCACGCCAGCAGCAGCGCGGACACGCCCACCCCCGCAAGCGCCAGCAACACGGCAAGACGTTTCATGCTCAGCAGCCTGCAAAGGGAGCCGGGGGCACTACACCAGCCCGGCCCGGCCCGCTATAGACCAAGGCTCGTCATCCAGGAGTCTCCGTGCCATCCACCCAGCCTACGCTCGTCACCGGCGCCACGGGGTTCGTGGGGTCCGCAGTCGCCCGCGCCCTGCGCAACCGCGGCCACCGCCTGCGCCTGCTGGTGCGGCCGGGCAGCGACCGGCGCAACGTCGCGGGCCTGGGGGCGGAACTGGTGGAGGGCGACCTGCGCGACCCCGCATCGCTCGCGGCGGCGGTCGCGGGGTGCCGCTTTGTTGTGCATGTCGCCGCCGACTACCGGCTTTGGGTGCCTGACCCGGCGCCGATGCTGGCCGCCAACGTGGACGGCACCCGCGCCCTGCTGCTGGCCGCAGCCAGCGCGGGGGTGGAGCGCATCGTGTACTGCAGCAGCGTCGCCGCCCTTGGCCTGGTCGGCGACGGCACGCCGGGCACGGAGGATACGCCGGTCCACCTCGATGGCATCGTGGGCGCGTATAAACGCTCGAAGTACCTGGCGGAGCAGGCGGTGCGCGACCTGGTGCGGGAGCGCGCGGTGCCGGCGGTGATCGTAAACCCCTCCACTCCCGTCGGCCCCCGCGACATCAAGCCGACGCCGACCGGCAAGATGGTGCTGGACGCCGCCGCCGGGCGCATGCCGGCCTACGTCGATACCGGGCTGAACATCGTGCATGTGGACGACGTGGCGGCCGGGCACGTCCTGGCGCTGGAGCGCGGACGGATCGGGGAGGCCTACATCCTGGGCGGGCACGACCTCGGCATGCCGGAGGTGCTCGCGATGGTGGATGACGTGATGGGCCGCCCGACGCCGCGCCGCGCCCGGCTGCCGCACGGCCTGCTGTGGCCGGTGGCGCTCGGCATGGAGGGCGCCGCCCGGGCTTTCGGCATCGAGCCGCTGGTGACGCGGGAAATGCTAGCGATGGCGAAGAAGCGCATGTTCTTCAGCCCGGCCAAGGCCATTGCCGAACTTGGCTACGCGCCCCGCCCGGCGCGGCAGGCGGTGGCGGATGCGGTCGCCTGGTTCCGCGGCGCCGGATGGCTGCCGGCATGACGGCGCTTGCTGTTCTGGCGCTGCTGGCCTGGGCGTACCTCCTTGTCCTGCACGGCCGGTTCTGGCAGGCCGGCCCCGTGCTCGCGCCGGCACGCCCGGCAGCGCTCCCCGATGTCGATATCGTCATCCCCGCACGGGACGAGGCGGAGGGCATCGGCGACGCGCTGCGCTCCCTGCTGGCGCAGGACTACCCCGGGCGGCTGCGGGTCATTGTGGTGGACGACGGCAGCAGCGACGGTACCGGGGCGGTCGCGCGGGGCTTGATCGATCCCGGCGCGGCCGAGCCGCGCCTCCTGGTGCTCGACGGCAAGCCGCGCCCGCCTGGCTGGAGCGGCAAGCTGTGGGCGGTGTCGCAAGGCGTCGCGCGCACGACGGCCGGGCTGGTGCTGCTGACGGACGCCGACATCGTGCACGAGCCGGCGCATGTCGCGACGTTGGTGGCCAAGGCCGAGCGGGACGGCCTGGACCTCGTGTCCGAGATGGTCGAACTGCGCTGCGCCAGCTGGGCGGAGCGGGCGCTGGTGCCGGCCTTCGTGTTCTTTTTCCAGCTGCTCTACCCCTTCGCCTCCGTGAACGACCCGACGCGCGGCACGGCCGCGGCGGCGGGCGGCACCGTGCTGCTGCGCCGCCGGGCGCTGGACCGCATCGGCGGGATCGAGGCGGTGCGCGGGGCGCTGATCGACGACGTGGCGCTGGCGGCGGCGGTGAAGCGCGGCGGGCGCATCTGGCTCGGCCACAGCCGCCTGGCGCGCAGCGTGCGGCCCTACCCCGGCGCCGCCGACGTGTGGCGCATGGTGGCGCGGACCGCCTACGTGCAGTTGCGGTTCTCGCCGGCGATCCTGCTCGGCACCGTGCTGGGCTTGGCGCTGGTGTGGCTGGCGCCGCCGCTGTTGGCGCTGTTCGGGCACGGGACGGCACGGGCGATGGGGGCGCTGGCCTGGGCCGGGTCGATGGCCTCGTTCCTGCCGACGCTGCGGCGGTTCCGGCAGTCGCCGCTTTGGGCCTTGGCGCTGCCGGGCATCGCCTGCTTCTACCTGGCTGCGACAGTCGGCTCCGCCATCGACCACCACCGGGGCCGGGGCGTGGTGTGGAAGCGCCGGGCCTACCAGGGGGCCGGCGCTTGAGCGCGGCCATCGACTCCGTCGAGAGCTGGTCCGGCAAGGACCGCGGCGACGAGAACTTCCCGGTCGGCTCCGCGCTGATCCGCCCGGCGCTGCGCCCCCATGTCCACGCCTTCTACGCCTTTGCCCGCAACGCCGACGACATCGCCGACAGCGCGGCGCTGGACCCGGCGGACAAGGTGGCCCGGCTGGACCGCATGGAGGCCGTGCTGCTCGGCCGGGCGGACGGCGGCTCGCCCAGCGGCATTGCGTTGCGCGCGAGCCTCGCGCAGACCGGCGTGACCCCGCGCCATGCCCAGGACCTGCTGGCCGCGTTCCGCCAGGACGCCACCAAGCGCCGCTACGCCGGTTGGGGAGAACTGCACGATTACTGCCGCCTGTCCGCCATGCCGGTCGGGCGCCATGTGCTGGACCTGCACGGGGAGGACCCGGCCACCCACGCCCTGTCCGACCCGCTCTGCGCCGCGCTGCAAGTGCTGAACCATTTGCAGGACGGCGCCAAGGACCTGGCGGCGCTTGACCGCTGCTACCTCCCGCAGGACATGCTGGCCGCGGCCGGAAGCAGCGTTGCCGACTTGGCCGGGCCGGCGGAAACGCCGGGGCTGCGGGCGGTGTTCACCCAATTGCTCGACCACGTGGACCGGTTGAACAGGGAGGCCGCGGACCTGCCGCGCCGGACGCGCGACCGCCGCCTGCGGGTGGAGGTCGCCGTCATCCTGGGGCTGTCCCGCCGGCTGGCCCGGCGCCTGCGCCGCGGCGACCCGGTGGCGGGCCGGGTCAAGCTGCGGAAGGCCGATGCGGCCCTCAGCCTGCTCGCGGCGCTGCGATGGGCGGCGTGACCCCGCTCGGCGCCGCGGCCTCCGACTTGCAGGAGGTCGAAGCCTTGGTGCGGCGCGCCGGCACCTCGTTCCACCGCGGCATGAAGGTGCTGGCGGCGGACCGGCGGGCGGCGATGTACGCGATCTATGCCTTTTGCCGCATGGTGGACGACGTGGCGGACGAGCCGGGGCCGCTTGGCGAGAAGATCGCCGGCCTGGCGGCGTGGCGCGGCCGGATCGCCGGGCTGTATGCCGGGCGCGCGGAAGACGCCGTGACCCGCGTGCTGCTGCCGGCCGTGCAGCGCTACGCGCTGCGCCAGGACGACTTCATGGCGGTGATCGACGGCATGCAGATGGATGCGGAAAGCATCATCGTCGCGCCGGGCCTGGCCGAGCTGGACCTGTATTGCGACCGGGTTGCCGCCGCGGTCGGCCGCTTGTCGGTCCGCGCGTTCGGGGACGCTTCCCCGGCCGCCGACCAAGTGGCCTGGCATCTCGGCCGCGCTTTGCAACTGACCAACATCCTGCGCGATGTGGCGGAGGACGCGGGACGCGGGCGGTTGTACCTGCCGCGGGAATGGCTGCGCGGCGCCGGCGTGCCGGCGGACCCGGCGGCGGCGCTGGGCCATCCGGGCTTCCCCGCTGTCTGCGCCCGCATGGCCGCGGACGCGCGCCGGCACTTCGCGGAGGCCCACGCCGCCATGCGCCGCTGCACCCCCCGCGCGATGCGCCCGGCGCGGCTCATGGGCGCGTCCTACGCCGCGCTGCTGCATCGGCTGGAGCGCCGCGGCTGGACGCGGCTGGAACAGCCCGTGCGGGTACCGAAATGGCAGAAGCTGCTGATTGCCCTCCGGCACGCGGCATGAACCCGCCGTTCGCGCACGTCCACGTCGTCGGCGCGGGCCTCGCCGGCCTGTCCGCCGCGATGGCGCTGGTGGAACGCGGCGTGCGCGTCACGGTGCACGAGGCCGGGCCGGCCGCCGGGGGCTGCCAGCCCTGCCGGTTCGGGTGCTGCCGGGGCTCGACGCCCGGGTAGTCGAGATCGACGTACGCCCCACGGAGGGGGTCGATCGGGTCGACCGCCGCGGCCTTGGCGTTCATGTGTATTTGGAGGCTGTTGATTTTCAACAGGATGCGGACGTCCGACGGGTCCTCGCCGAGCACGCGCTGGTACTCCGCTACGGCCTTGTCGAATTGAT
>CAXSEX010000086.1:0-2241 GCA_964236415.1 uncultured Acetobacteraceae bacterium
GCAGCGGAGGTCATGGGACGCAGCCCAGGCGAGGCGCTGCAGGGCCAGCACACCAATAGGGCCGCGGTGAGGCGCATCCGGGAGAAGCTGAACCGAGGCGAAGCATTCCACGAGGAGATCCTGAACTACACGGAATCAGGCGCTCCCTACTGGATCAGCCTGGCGGTCAACCCGGTGCGTGTCCATAGCCGCAGGGGTTGCCTGCCGTCCCGGGCGGCAAGGATCTCGGCGCAATGGCGCCGTTGGACCCGTCGTGCGGGTGCGCCGCGGCCGTCAGTAAACGTGTTCCCGGATCGGCCGGTTGGCCGCGATGCGTTCAAAGGCGAAGGGCCGCAGGTCCACGGACCGTGCTTCCCCATGCAGGATCAGCTCGCTCGCCCCGGCGCCGGCGGCCGGGGAGTGCATCATGCCGTGGCCGCTGAAGCCGCAGGCCAGCACCAGGTTCGTGACCTCCGGGTGCCGCCCGATGATGGCGCTGTGGTCGAACAGGTTGTGCTCATACAGCCCGGCCCAGGCCCGCAGCAGCCGCAGCCGCTCGAAGCCCGGGATGCGGTGGGCCAAGGCGGGCCAGATCACGTCGTCGAACAGCGCGTGGTCCACGCCCAGGCTGAAATCGTCGGCGGCGTTCTCGGCCGCGGGCGTCGTGCCGCAGATGTACAGGTGCCCCTCCGGCCGGAACACGAAGCCCGACGTGTCGAAGACGAACGGGCCGTGCGGGATCTTCTCCGGGCTGTCGAACACGAAGATGCAGCGCCTGAGCGGCACCACCGGCACGTCCAGGCCAGCCATCCGGCCGACCTGCCCGCTCCATGGCCCGGCGGCGTTGACGGCCGTGCCGCACAGGAGCCGCCCGCCATCGGCCAGCAGGACCGCGCCGACCCGCCCGGCGCCCGCCATCTCCAGTCCCGTCACGGCGCCGGCGATGTACTCGACGCCCTGGGCGCGCGCCTTGCGCTTGAACGCTTGCAGCAGCGCCGGGCCGTCGAACCAGCCTTCCTTTTCGGGGCCAAAGGACGCGATGCCGAGGTCGTCCACCCGCAGCCACGGGTGGCGGCGCCGCGCCTCCTCCGGGGTGAGCAATTCGGTGTTGACGCCGCAGGCCCGCTGCGTTGCGGCCCTCGCCTCGAAGGCCGGGATGTCGCCGGGTGTCCCGAGGATGAGGTAGCCGGGTTCGCGCAGGCCGATGTCGGCCTCGAAGCCGTCCACGCTCAGCAGCTCCCGCACCCGGCGCAGGAAGCCGATGCTGTAGCCGGACATGCGGATGTTGGCCTCGGTGGCGAACTGCTGCCGGATGGCGCTGGTGGACAGCGAGGACGAGGCCGCGGCGTAGGTGGGATCGCGCTCGACCACGGCGATGCGGCCGGCGAAGGCCGGGTTGGCGGACAGGTGGTAAGCGACGGAGCTGCCGATCACGCCGCCGCCGATGATCACTACGTCAAAGGTGCGCTGCACTTTCTGCCCCCTGTTCAGTTCTGCGCCGCTGCCCCGGCTGCCCGGCACGCCCGCCACACCCGCTCCGGCGTGGCGGGCATGTCCAGGTGCGCGATGCCCAGGGCGTCGGCGATGGCCGCCATCACGGTTTGCGGCGCGCCGATGGCGCCGGCCTGGCCCGATCCCTTGGCGCCCAGCGGGTTGCGGGCGGTGGGGTGCTCGTTGAACCGGACCTCCAGCGGGGGCAGGTCGGACGCCCGCGGCAGGGCGTAGTCCTGGAAGGAGGCGGTGAGCAACTGCCCGCCGCCGGGGTCGTAGTGCACCCCCTCCATCAGCGCCTGCCCGATGCCCTGTGCCAGGCCGCCCTGGACCTGCCCCTCGGCCAGCAGCGGATTGACCAGGAGGCCGTAGTCGTCCACCGCGACGTAGCGCAGCAGCGACACCGCCCCGGTGTCGGGATCGACCTCCACCTCCGCCACGTGGGCGCCGTTCGGGAACACGAATTCCTCGTTCGTGTT
The DNA here is from genome assembly GCA_964236415.1 of uncultured Acetobacteraceae bacterium. Lineage (GTDB taxonomy): Bacteria > Pseudomonadota > Alphaproteobacteria > Acetobacterales > Acetobacteraceae > CAHJXG01. Next base: position 1,950 of record CAXSEX010000086.1, read on the forward strand.
GCGGGCGTCGGCGTCCAGGGCGCCGGGCGGCAGGGTGCGGGCCAGTTCCATCAGCCCGATGCTCGCGCCCTCGGCGGTGCCGAACGCGCCATCGGCGAAGCGGACCGCCGCCGGGTCGGACTGCAACAGGCGCGCGGCCTCCGCATGGGCCTTGGCCAGCGCGGCGTCCAGCGCCATCACCAGCGCGGTGCCGGCCATGGGCAGGGAGCGCGCGCCGCCGTGGCCGCCGCCGGACGCGATGCGCCCGGTGTCCGCCTGCACCAGCCGGCATGCCTCGACGGGCACGCCCAGC
>CAXSEX010000086.1:2251-10207 GCA_964236415.1 uncultured Acetobacteraceae bacterium
GCTGCGCGAAGCTGGTTTCGTGCCCTTGGCCGTTGGATTGGGTGCCCGACAGCAGCTCAATAGTGCTGTCGCGCCCGAAGCGGACCGCCCCGTCCTCGCCGGGCTTGCCGCGCGAGGTTTCCAGGAAGCAGGCGATCCCCTGGCCGAGCAGGCGCCCGCGGCCGGCGGCCTCGGCCCGGCGCGCGGCGAAGCCGGCCTGGTCGGCTGCCCGCAGCGCCGCGTCGAGGTTGTCCCCGAACTGCCCGGTATCCATCGTGGTGCCCAGCGCGCTCGTGTAGGGAAAGTCCCGGACCAGGTTGGCCCGGCGCAGCGCCGCGCGGTCCCGGCCCAGCCGAAGTGCTGCGGCGTCCGCCAGGCGCTCGATGACGTAGTTCGCTTCCGGCTTGCCCGCGCCGCGGTAGGCGTCCACCGGGACAGTGTTGGTGAAGGCGCCGCGCACGTCCATGAACACGGCGGGGATGGCATACACCCCGCCCATCGCCGTCGCGGGCGCCACCGTGTGTGCGCCGGGGCCGAGGGCCGACACGTAGGCGCCCAGGTCGCCCGTGGTTTCCACGTGCAGCGCCAGGAAGCGGCCCCCGGCGTCCAGCGCCAGCCGCGCCCGCGTCAGGTTGCCGCGGCCGTGCGCCCCGGACAGGAAGTCCTCCGTCCGGTCGGCGATCCAGCGCACGGGCCGGCCGAGGCGCCGCGCCGCCCACAGCAGGGCCACGTGCTCGGGGTGCACGACGTTCTTCATGCCGAAGCCGCCGCCCACGTCGGGGCAGGCGACGTGGATCAGGTCAGGCGCAACCCCGAAGCAATTGGCCAGGTCGCGCCGGAGGCCGTGCACGTCCTGGCCGCTCAGCAGCAGGCGCATCCGGCCGGTCGCCGGGTCGTGCTCGGCCAGCGCGGTGCGCGTTTCCAAGGAGGCGGCGACGACCCGGTTGTTCACCAGGTCCAGGCTGACCGTGTGCGCCGCCGCCCCGAACGCGGCCTGGACGGCCGCCCGGTCCCCGCGCTCGTAATGGAAGGCCAGGTTGCCCGGCGCTTCCGGCCAAACCTGCGGCGCGCCCTCTGCCAAGGCATCGCCCAGCGCCGTCACCGCCGGCCGTTCGTCGTAGTCCGCCGCCGCCTGCTCCAGCGCGTCGCGGGCGGCGGCGGCCGTGTCGGCCACGACCAGGGCGACCGGCTCCCCCACGTGGCGCACATGCCCGGCGGCCAGGGCATGGCGCGGCGGCACGACCAGCCCGGCCGCGGGCGGCAGCGCCATGGCGCAGGGGATCGGGCGGATGCCGTCGGCCAGCAGGTCGGCCGCGGTGAACACGCCGTGGACGCCCGGCATGGCCGCCGCCTCGTCTGTCCGGATGCGGAGGAGCGCCGCATGGGCGTAGGGCGAGCGCACGAACAGGGCGTGCAGGTGCCCGGCCGCCGGCACGTCGTCCACATACCGCCCGCCGCCGCGCAGGAAGCGCCCGTCCTCCAACCGCCGCAGCGAGCGCGGGTCGGTGGCAGTGCGGTCCATCGGCGGCCTCCTTCGTGGCGTCGCGGTCAACCGCCCCGTCAGCACGGCAGGCAGGAAACCTTCGCGGGGCAGGGTGAGGGCCGCTGCGCTTCGCGACTCCATCAATATTTGGACATCATAGCCGTGGAGGCGCGCCGCGTCACTGGGTCAGCGTCCCCGTCACGCCCCAGGTGTCCGGGACCAGGTAGCCTTCCGGATACGGGTCGTCCGGGTCCAGGAAGTAGGTGTGGTGCCCGGTGATCCAGGCGCGCCCCTTGATGGCCGGCACGATGGCGGGGCGCCCGGCGACCTCGGCCTCCCGGACGATCCGGCCTCCGAAGCGGCTGCCGATGATGGACTCGTGCAGCATGGCGTCTCCGGTGCGCATCTGCCCGCGGGCGTGCAGGACGGCCATGCGCGCGCTGGTGCCGGTCCCGGTCGGGCTGCGGTCGGACCGGCCCGGCGCCACGATGCAGGTGTTGCGCGTGACCGCGCCCACGCCGGCGAAGGGCCGGTTGAGCTGCACGATGGAAACGCCGCTGATGCCGGGGTTCCCGGGATGCGCGACGCTGAGCTGCTCCCGCGCGGCGAGGCGCACCCGCTCGCCCAGGACGGCCAGCTCGCGCGCCTCGTCCAGCGTGACGTTGAAGCCGAGCCGGGTCGCGTCCACGATGGCGTAGAACATGCCGCCATAGGCAATGTCGGCGCTGACCGTGCCGTATCCCGCCACTTCCAGCGACGCATCGAGCCGGTCCACGAAGGCGGGCACGTTCTCGAACTCCACGGCCCGGCAGCGCCCGTCCTGACATTCGTCGCGGGCGCGCACCGGGCCGGCCGGGGTGTCAACCGTGACGATTGTTTCCGGCTCCGTCATCGCCACCAGGCCGGCTTCCAGCAGCACCGTGACGGTGCAGATCAGGTTGGAGCCTGACATCGCGACATACTCGGTCGGCTCCATGATGATGACCCCGGCGTCGCAGCCGGGGTGGACCGGGGGGACCAGGAGGTTGACGTGGCGGCACACGCTGCCGCGCGGCTCGCACAGCAGCAGGCGGCGGACGTGGTCGTGGTCGCGCTCCATCGTCCGCATCTTCTCGAACATGGTGGCGCCGGCCGGCGGCAGCACGCCGCCGATGATCACGTCCCCGACCTCGCCCTCCGCGTGGCAGCCGATGACCGAGATGATCCGCTTCGAACGCATGGATGGGCCTCCTTGCCTGAACTCGCGGCGTCGGCGTCCTGCCTCCGCTCACGACGCCCCCCGCACGCCCGTGCCCCAGCGGCGGTGCAGGAAGCGTTCCCACGGCGCGAACAGCACCTTGTCGGCCAGCAGCCCGATCAGCACGATGACCAGCATCACCGCGACGACCTGCTCCATGGCGTTCAGCTCCCGCCCGTAGTGCAGCAGCTGGCCCAGGCCGAAGCCGCTGAGGATGGTGACGTAGATCTCGGCCGCCATCAACGAGCGCCAGGCGAACGCCCAGCCCTGCTTCATGCCGCTGACCAGGAAGGGCAGCGAGGCCGGCAGGATCACCCGCGTCCAGCGGTGGAAGCCCGTCGAACCCATGGTCCGCGCCGCACGGGCGTAAACGGACGGGATGCTGCGCGCGCCCGTGTCGGTCGCGATCATCACGGACCAGGTGGTGCCCATGACCACGACGAACAGCATCGCGCCCTCGCTCTGGCCGAACCAAAGCAGGGCGAGCGGGATCCAGCACACGCTGGGCAGCGTTTGCAGCCCGAGCGCCAGCACGCCCACCGTGTCCTCCACGACCTCCCACGTGCTGGACAGCAGGCCCAGCGGCAGCCCGATGGCGACGCCGATGGCGTAGCCGACGAGCAGCCGGCGCAGCGTCACCCCCGTGGCCTGCAGCAGGCTCCCGTCCGCCAGCGCCGCGTAGAGGTATTCGGCCACATCGCCGGGCGACGGCAGCAGCACCGGCGACCAGCGCCCGCTCCAGGCCATGGCCTGCCACACCGCGAGGAGGGCGGCGAAGAACAGGGCGGCGACCAGCGTGCGCCTCACAGCACGGCCCCGGGCGCGTAGTAGCTCTTCAGCGCCGCGGTGATGCGCGACGTGAAGCCCGACAGCTCGGCGCCGTTGATGTCGCGGGGGCGGGGCAGGGGGATGTCGAACACCTCGCGCAGCCGCCCAGGGTGGGGGGAGAACACCACCACCCGGTCAGCCAGGCAGACCGCCTCGCGCACGTTGTGGGTGACGAGCAGGATGGTCTTGCGCCGGGTGCGCCAGATCTCCTGCAGGTCGTCGTAAAGCTGCTCGCGGGTGAGGGCGTCGAGCGCCGAGAACGGCTCATCCATCAGCAGCACCCGCGGGTCCGGGGCGAGCGCGCGGGCGAGCGCCACGCGCTGGCGCATCCCGCCGGACAGCTCGTGCACGTTGGCGTGGGCAAACCGCTCCAGCTTGACCAGGCGCAGGTGCTCCATCGCCGTCTCGACCCGCTGGCGGCGCCCGAGGCCCGGCACCAGCTTCAGCCCGAACAGGACGTTGCCGAGCGCGTCGGGCCAGGGGAACAGGGCCGATTCCTGGAACATGACCAGCCGGTGCCGCTCCGGTCCCGTGACGGGCAGGCCGTCCGCCTCGACCCGGCCCCCGTCCGGCTTGGTCAGCCCGGCCACGATGTCGAGCAGGGTGGACTTGCCGCACCCGCTCGGGCCGACCAGGCAGACGAACTCGCCGGGCCGCACGTGCAGGCTCACGTCGTCGAGGGCGTGGACATTGTCCCGGCGCGTGCGGAACCACTTGGACACGCCCTCGACGAGCAGCTCGCCCAGGCGGTCGTTGAGAAGCGGGGCCGTGTTGAGTGCCGTCATGTCCAAGGCCATGCTAGGGCTTCTCGACCAGGCGGGACAGGTCGGGCGCCGCGCGCAGGAAACCGGCCTCCTTGGCCTTCGCGACGAAGCCCTCCAGCGCATCCCGCGACACGGACGGGGTCAGCACGATCCGGGACCAGGCGCGCGCGATCAGCTCGGGCTTGACCACCGTGCGCGTTTGCGCCGCCAGCTCCTCGCGCGCGAGCCGCTGCGCGTCCTCGGGGTTGGCCTTGATCCAGGCCGTCAGCTCCTCGTGCGCCGCGACAAAGCGCCCGGCGAGGTCGCGCTGGTCCCGGAGGAACTTGGCGCTGGCGACGAGCACGGTGGTCACGGACTCCCGTTCCTCCACGAGCACCTGGCCGCCCGCCTCCATCTCCAAGCGTGTCACCCAGGGTTCGACGGTCCACACCGCGTCCAGTTGGCGGCGCTGGAACAGCGCGAGCTGGTCCGGGTTGGCGGTGGGGATCACCTGGGCGTCGCCGCCGGTCGGCGTGACGCGCAGGCCCCCGGCCGAAAGCCAGGCGCGGGCGGACACCTCCTGGGTGTTGCCGAGCTGGGGGGTGGCGATCCGCTTGCCCCGGAAGTCGGCCGGACCCCGCAGCCCGGCGTCCGGCTGCACGACCAGGGCCGCGCCCCCCTCGGCCGCGCCGGCGACGATGCGTATGTCCTCGCCGCGCGCTTTCGCGTAGGCGTTGATCGCCGGGCTGGGGCCGACATAGGTGAGGTCGATGCTGCCGGCGAAGATCGCCTCCATCGCGCTCGGCCCGGCGTTGTAGATGAACCAATCCAGCCTCACGCCCGGCCCGAGGCGCTGCTCGAACCAGCCCTGCCCCCGGCGCGCCATGCCGCGCGCGACGAGGGCTTGGACATGGGTGATGTTCGGGAAGTGGCCGATACGGAGCGTGACGGCCTGGGCCGCCGCCGGGCCGAGGGGCGGGGCGGCCAGCAGCGCCAGGCCCAGCGCGAGGCAGGCGCGGCGGCCGTGCCGCGGCGCGGCACGGGACGGTGCGGGAGGCTGGTCGTTCGGCCGGGTCGTGCCGTTTTCATGCGGTGGGTGCATCGGACCTCCATGGGAACGAGTGGTGCCGAGGGGGCGGCGTGGCGCCCCGCATCTCGGCCGATCGGCATGGCGCCTCAGTGGTCAGGAAACCCGTCCAGGCCAAAAGAACTGGGCCTTAAAAGTATGGCCGGGTTCCATGCCCAAGGCGAGCCTAAATGCCCGCGTTCAGGGCCGGCTCGGGCAGAGGGACGGTCGTTCGCCTTGCCGATCAAGGCCCGGCCTGCGTTTGGAGGGGTCGGCGTGGACGGGCCGGGCCGGCCATGCGGCCTGTTAAGCTGTGCAGCAAAACCACACGCACGGGAAAACCATCAACCTCCGCATGGGCATCCTCTGCCTCATTGCAGCCACCAATTCAGACATATGCTAACAAACCATCACGCAATAATTGCACAGCGATCCGGGTCGACCGATTGCGGGAGGGGGAAGGCTTTGTCGAAAATTCTGGAGCATCGAGCTTCCGTATGGGAATAACGTTCAAGATGAAGTCGATGGATAGGTAGTTGTTGGACCAGCTTCAGTGATCAGTCACAGATGCGTGGTCAACTTTTTTCCGACACAATCAGTTTTCAATCTTCTGTCTGTCGCGGTGTTGAGGACCAGCTTTGGCGCGTCCCTCAAGGATGTCAGTAATGCAGGAACAGGGCCAGTATCTTCGCTTGGTGATCATCGGGGGTGGACCCGCTGGTCTTGCCCCGCTTCTGGCGGCGCACCGCGCTGGCGAACTCGGCGCGCTGCTGGACGGCGGCGTTGTGGTCGTCGAGCAGTCTGAGCGCCTGGGCGCCGGCTCCATCGGCGGCTACGCTATCAACTCGGACAGCGGCGGCCGTACGTTTGTCGATTGCCTGCTGCGCGATGTCGCCGAAACGCAAAGCATTTGCGGCGGGGACACCGAGCTGACGCGGCTTGCGGACCATCCCCTGACCCGGCGGCTGGCCGATGCGGGGGACGGCGCGGTGGCGCTGCGCGACGCCGGGCAGTTCCTGGGGTTGGTGGGCGAGGCGATGGGCCGGATGGTCGCGGCGCACCCCGCGAGCGGCGTGCTGACGAGCCACCACGCCACATCCATCACGCGCACCGCCGGCGGCTGGAGCGTCCGGGTCCGCGACCTGGGCACGGGGGCGGAGCGGACGCTGCTGACGCGCCATGCCGTGCTGGCGACCGGCGCGGAGCAGCCAGCCAAACGCCTGGCGGCGGAAACGGTGGCCGGCGTCAACCTCGTGCAGCGCTGCGCCGGCCGCCTGCTGCAGTCGGGCGACGTGCTGTCCGCCGGCGGGCTTCAGCATGTGGTGGGCCTGCTGGCGGTTCCCGACCCCCGTGTGGTGATCGTGGGCGGATCGACCAGCGCCGCTTCCGTCGCCCACGCCCTGCTGCACCGCCTGCCGGAGGTCCGGTTCGGCGCGGGCGGCATCACCCTGCTGCACCGCCGCGAGCTGCGCGTCTATTACCCGGACCGCGCCTCGGCCCTCGCGGAGGGATACGCCGAGTGGACGGAGGACGACGTTTGCCCGGTCAGCGGCAAGGTGTTCCGGTTCGCCGGGTTCCGCCTGGACGCGCGGGAGCTGGTCATGCAGGCGCGCGGCATCGGCGGCAGGCCGCCGGAGCCGCGGGTCCGCCTGCACCGGCTCGGCACCTCGCGCAAATCGCCTGATGGCGATTTCGCTGACGACGCGGGCGCCGTGCGGCTGCTGGACGGGGCCGACCTGGTGATTGCCGCCCTGGGCTACCGGCCCCGGGCGTTGCCGGTGCGCGACCATGACGGGCAGCCGATCACGCTGCTGCCGCAGACCGGGCCGCAGCAGCCCCTGGTGGACGGCCAGTGCCGGGTCCTGGACGGCGACGGGCGGCCCGTGCCCGGCTTGTTCGGGATCGGCCTCGGCGCCGGCTTCGTGCCGCGCGGCCGTTTGGGCGGGGAAGCGAGCTTCCGCGGCCAGGCCAACGGACTCTGGCTGTGGCAGCACGATGTCGGCTCGCTGATCGTCGATGCCGTCATGCGGCCGTCCGGCCCCGCCCTGGCGCCGCCGGGCGGCCCGCTGCGCCGGGCGCCCGCGGCCTTCAGGCCCGTTTCCAGCCTTGCCGCCGTCGTCGAGGAAGTCTGACCATGCCGGTGCCCTTGATCCGTCCCAGTCCGCCGCCTTTGAGCCAGGCCGCAGCGCGGCTCCGCGAAATCGAGGACAACGGCGTGTTCAGCAATTTCGGCCCCGTCAACACGAGGCTTGAGCATGACATGGTTGCCCGCCTGTTCGCCGGCGAAGGCGCCTGCGTGACCGTGTGCAACGCCACGGTCGGGCTGATGCTCGCGGTGCAGCAGGCCATCGGCGCCCGCCCGAGCCAGCGGCAAACGCCGGGCGTTTCTGCGGGGCAGCAAACGCCGGGCGTTTCTGCGGGACCGCGCTACGCGCTGATGCCGTCCTTCACCTTCGCCGCCGCCGCCCAGGCCGCCCTGTGGTGCGGGCTCGTGCCGCTGTTCTGCGACATCGACCCGACCACCTGGACGGCGTGCGCCGCCGATGAGGAACGGCTGCTCGCCCGCTACGGCAGCGACATCGCCGTCGTCATGCCGTATGCCACGTTCGGCTACGACCTC
>CAXSEX010000086.1:10217-12310 GCA_964236415.1 uncultured Acetobacteraceae bacterium
CCCTCGCGGGGCGGGCCGGAATCGTCGCGTTTCCCACGTTCGGCTACGACCTCGACCTTTCGCGCTACGCCGAGCTGACCCGGCGCTGCGGCGTGCCCGTGGTGGTGGACGCCGCCGCCTCGCTTGGCACGGTGTCGGCCGATGGGCGCGGGTTCGGGACCGGGTTCCGTGGCTCGGTCGTTTACTCGATGCACGCGACCAAGTCGTTCGCAACCGGCGAGGGCGGCATCATCTACAGCGCGGACCCGGACGCCATCGCGCGGCTGCGGCAGATGTGCAACTTCGGGTTCGGCCGTCCGCGGACGGCGACGATGCCCGGCCTGAACGGCAAGCTCAGCGAGGTGGGCGCGCTGCTGGCGCACCTCCGCCTCGACGGGTACCACGCGATCCTGTCGCACCGGGCGGCCCTGATGCGCGGCTACCGGCAGGCCCTGCCGGAGCTGACCTACCAGCCGGAGCTGCCGGGCATGCAGGCGCACCAGTTCGCGCCCGGGCTGCTGCCCCCGGCGCTGGCGTCCCGCCGCGGCGAGATCACGGCGGCGCTGGCCGAGCAGGGCATCGGGTCCGCCACCTATTTCAGCCCCCATCTGGCGCAGCAGGACTACTTCGCCGAGCATGGGGCCGGGCGTGAGTTGCCGGTGACGGACGACGTGGCCGGCCGTGTCATCAGCCTGCCGCTGTTCGACGGCATGACCCCATTGAACCTGATCGAGGTGACCACCGCCGTGCGGCGGGAGCTGGCGCGGGCGGCGCGGACGATCCGCCCCCGTGCGTCCCGCCGCGTCAGGCCGCCGGCGCCGCCGGCCGTGACTCTGGCTCAGCGCAATCCACCCGACCAGACCCCCGCGCCGGCCTGACGAGGAAAGCCCTGGAATGCGCTATGCCGTGATCTTCAAGACGTATGCGTGGGATGCGTTCGTGCACCGCCAGGCGTCCCGCTGCGAGGCCGCGGCGGGTTCGGGCGACTTCTTCGTTTCGGTCGATGAAACCAGCGGCCCCGTCGGCCCGGTCCCGTTCAACCGCGTTGTCCGCACCAGCAACGCCGAGATCACCGCCCTGGGGTTCGCCAACCGGTTCGAGAAGGGTTCGCTGCTTTGGTGGAACCCGGATTACGTGCACTACCATTTCGGGGAACGGCACCCCGAGTACGACTACTACGTGTTCGTCGAGTACGATGCGGTGGTCCGGACCAGCATCGAGTGCATGGTCGAGCAGATGGCGGCACGGCAGGCGGACCTGGTCGATCTTCCCCGCCGCACGCCCAAGCAGGACTGGTTCTGGACCCTTTACCATCGGCAAACCTATGCGTTCGAGGAGATGCAGGGATCGTTGATCTGCATAACGGCGTTCTCCCACCGTGCGCTCCAGATGCTGGCCGGGCGGCGCCGGGAGATGACGGGGGACAGCGCCGTGCGCTTCTGGCCGATGGCGGAGGTGTTCATCCCGACCGAGATCGCCCGGGCCGGCTTCCATGCCATGTCCCTGGCCGAGTTCGCCCCCGTGGATCAATACCAATGGTTCCCGCCGGTTCTGGAGGACGATCTGGCAGGCGCGGGCGGGGACGCCTTTCTGCACCCCGTGCTCGACAGGGATCGGTACGTCACGGCGATGCTGAAATCGACCGCCCGGTTCCGCAGCTTCCTGTATCCCCGGAGCAGGATGTGGCGGTCGCTCACGCGGTTCCCCAGGCAGGAATACCTGCCCCTGCTGTACGGCGCGGCCTATCGCCGGCTGCGCATGAGCCTCAAGGAGAAAGTGCAGCTCCGGCGGCTGCGTCGCATGGTCGCCCCCGTCGCCGGCGAACCGACGCGACGGTGACGCGGTAGGCCCGCCGAAACGCGCAGCGTTTGCGGCCCCGCCGAAACGCGCAGCGTTTGCGGCTGAGCTTGCCCACCGGGGCAGCAGGAAAGCCCTGGCCCGGGCCGCACATCGGTGGCGAAGGAGCCACCCATGCCAGAACCCGCCCCCACCAGCCTGCAATCCCTGTCCGCCGACCTTGTCGGGCCGGGGCGGCGCGGGGTCGGGCGTCGTCACCGCCCGTGACGGCCCGGTCGCGCCTGTGCCGGTCCCGTGCTTTCCTCCTGCAAGCAGGC
>CAXSEX010000086.1:12320-12596 GCA_964236415.1 uncultured Acetobacteraceae bacterium
GGGACGCCATGGACGCGAGCTACCAGTTCGGGATCGAGGAAGAGTACTTCCTTGCGGACGCCGCCACGCGCGGTACGCCGCGGCGCCGGGTTTCGGCGTTCCACGCGGCGGCCCAGGCCCGCCTGCCGGCGGTGGAACGCGAGCTGCTGCAATCCCAGATCGAGGTCTCGACGAAGCCCTCGACCAGCTTCGAGAACGCGCGCGAGGCGTGGGGCGCGCTGCGCGCCGGGCTGGCGGAGGTCGGCCGCGACCACGGCATTCTGGTGTTCGCCGCCG
>CAXSEX010000087.1:0-12583 GCA_964236415.1 uncultured Acetobacteraceae bacterium
CACCTCCCACAGCAGCACGCCGCCCAGCAGCGCCCCGGCCGCCACGACGGCCGAGCTGCCAGCCCGCCCGACCAGGAAGCTTGTTGTGAAGCCCCAGATGCACATCTGCAGGACCGGCCAGTACATCAGTTCCAGCAGCCGCGGCCAAGACCGGCGATACAACGCCAGGTGCCGGTACGTCAGGCCCCAGACCCGCCGCAGCGAGCCGTGCGCGGTGCCGCCCGTCATGCCGCCGCGACCGTGCCGCGGCGGGCGATGTCGAGGAACACCTGCTCCAGGTCGTCCCGCCCGTAGCGGTCCAGCAGTTCCGGCGGCGAGCCGCTGTCCACGATGCGCCCTTGCTTCAGCATCAGCACGGAGTCGCACAGCCGCTCCACCTCCGCCATGTTGTGCGACGCGAGCAGGACCGTGCAGCCGCTCTCCCGCTGGTAGCGTTCCAGCCAGCCCCGCACCATGTCGCCGGTGTCGGGATCAAGGCTCGCCGTCGGCTCGTCCAGCAGCAGCACGTCCGGGCGGTTGATCAGCGACTTCGCGAGCGCCACCCGGGTCTTCTGTCCCGCGGACAGGTTGCCCGAGGGGCGGTTGAGCAGCCCGGTCAGGTCAAGCTGCGCCGCAAGCTCGCGAATCCGCGCTTCCAGGCCGCGCACGCCGTAAAGGTGGCCGTACACCCGCAGGTTCTCCGCAACGCTCAGCCGGGACGGCAGCGCGATGTAGGGCGAGGAGAAGTTCATCCGGGCCAGCGCCGCGAACCGGTCGCGCGCCATGTCGTGCCCCAGGATGCGGATGGTGCCGGCGGTCGGGGTCAGCAGGCCCAGCAGCATGGCGATGGTCGTGGTCTTGCCCGCGCCGTTGCCGCCCAGGAGGCCCAGCGTGCCGCCGGACGCCACGCTGAACGCGACGCCGTCCACCGCCGTCACGTCGCCGTAGCGCTTGGTCAGGCCCTGGACTTGGATGGCGTGCATGGCCGGGGATTAGGCGTCTCGAAGCGGTTCGCCAAGTGCTGCTTCTATGCCGTCGCCGCGAGGGCGCGGCCCCTGAACAGGGCGAACCCCTGGTCCCGTCCCCATTGCACGGCATCGTCGTCATCGGCCCGGCTCAGCACCCATTCGGCGGTTCCGGCCCGCAGGAGGGCCGGCGCGACCCGCATCAGGTCCGGCGACCAGCGGAGCTGCACGTAATCCAGCTCCATCGGCGGCAAGCACAGCAGCGGCAGCAGCGCCGCGGTCACGCCGCGCAGCAGCAAGCGGTAGCCGCGGGCGTGGGCGAAGCCCCGGGCGAAGGCGAAGGCAGCCGGGTCGGCCAGCACGTCAGGCGGCTGCATTTCCAGCACGACGCGCCCGCGAAGCCGGCTCGGCAGCATGGAGTCGAAGCGCAGGAACTCGGGGCTGAGGATGCTGCCCACGTTCAGGTCGAGGCTGAACGGCCCGGCGCTGCGCAACTCAAGCGGCGCGCAGAGCAAGGCCAGCATCCGGCTGTCGAGGACCCGGGTCAACCTGCGGAACAGCCAGGCATCGGCCCGGATGTTGCAGCCGGGCGCCAGGGTGTCGGCCAGTTCCGGGATGGATAGGCAGCGCCTTTCCCAAGCGAGGCGCACCTGGCTGCCGTCCATCCGGTGGACGGGCTTGCGCCGGGCGAACCGGGTCATGTCGGCGGCGGCCAGTTGCCGCTCTATCGTGGCCAGGGCGGCGGCGTCCAGCGGCATGAGGGGCGGGGCGGCAGGAATGACCCACCGGCGAGATGGCGCGGCTTCGGCGTCGTCCCCAAGGCCGGCAGCGGCGAGAAGCTCCGTGCCGTCGCGCGGCAGGTCGAACAGCCGGACTAGGCTTCGCGCCATCGCCGGTCCGATGTAGCCGGCCCCGAGCAGGTGCTCCATGACCTCCAAGGACTGCTGGAGCAGTGCCGGCGCCGGGCCGCGCCAGCTTACCGCCAGCCGTCCGGTCGGCAGGTCGTGCAGGCGGGCGCGCTCGGCAGAAAGCAGCGGATCAAGCGCCTCCCGCATCAGCACCAGGTGGTGCGGCCGTGCCAGCCGCGGCGGCAGCAGGTCGGCGCGCAGCAGCAGGACGCGCCGCTCCACGCCGGCCGCCGCGCAATCGCGCACGAGGCCCTGCAAGGCCGCAAGGCCAGGGGAGCCGGCCATCGGCGCCGCGGGCGTCTCGGCATCGGCCGGCGCGTCCGGCGGTGATCCGGATGCCTCTGAGCGGTCCGGCCCCTTGCCGCTCATGCCATGGCCATGGATCGCGCCGCGAGCGGGGAAGCGGCATCGAGCAGGGCCGGGTTGCCGCAGCCCGCCCGACCGGCCGGCCCGGTGGCGGACGCACGCTCCATGCATTGCCGTATCGAGCAGCGCCCCGGCCCGCACGCGCCGATGCGCTGCGCTGCCAGCATCGTGTCCACCCAACGTCCCTGGAACCGGCGGATGCCGTGCGCCGAGCCCCAGCGCAAGGCGTCCTCCGTGTCCGCCCGGTGCAGCACGACGCGGCTTTCCCCCAGCGCGGCCACCGCTTGCGCGACCGCAGCCCCGGCCTCGGGCAGCCGCGGGGACCAGTCGAGCTTGACGAGGTCCGGCTCCAGCACCGCCGGCACCGTCAGCATCAGCGCATGGTGCGACACGCTGTCCAGCACGAGCGACAGCCCGGCAAACCGGATGCGCGTGCGGGCGGCCATGAACGCTTCCGGGTCCGCGCAGGCCTCGACCAGCGGGATCTCCACGGCGACCTGGGCGCCGATGGCCCGGCAGGCAGCGGCGAACCGCGCGAACGGGTCGGACAAGATGCCGGACAGCGTCAGGTTGAGGTGCAGCATCGGACCCACGCCCCGCGCCCCGGCCGTCAGCGGGCCGTTCGCCTGCAAATCCTGACGGAGCGCGTCCAGCATCCGGCCATCCAGCCGGCTGGCCAGGTGGCGGAACAGGAACGGGTCCGCGTGCGCCTGCCCCGTCGCGGCGATCCGGGTTTCCAGCACGGCAACGGAAAAGGAGAGTTCCCGGAACAAGGGCTGCAAGCGGGCTTCCCGCCCCGGCACGAGCAGCACGGCGGTCTGCCGCTGCGTGAGGTCGGTGATGCGGCTATGCCCGATCACGGACTCAAGGTCGTTGATCGTCTGGGCGCTGCCCTTTGGCTCGGCGCAGGCCGGGTCGGGCTGGGCGTCCAGCACGCGGGCCTGGGCATAGCGCAGCAGGGCCGCGCCGTCCCCCTCCAGCGACCACAGCGTGACCAGGCCGGCGGGGTCCGGCACGTCCACCCGGAACAGTTGCGCCAGCGTGGCCGTGAGCGGGCTGCCGCCGTCGTCGGACCGGAACAGCAGCAGCAGGTCATCGTTGTGCAGTGCAAAGACCTGGCCCGCTTGCCGCTGCGCTGCGTCGTCCATCACGGCGCGGGCGATGCGCCGGTGATGCGGGCGTGGCGCCGGCGGGGCCAACTGCGACAAGTGCAGCACGAGCGCCATTCGGCCGTGCGGCGCGCGCAGGGCGCGTTCCACCGCATCCAGCAGGTGCCGCCCGATGTGGGGGGCTGCCGCAACCATGTTCCCACGGGTGCCGGCGATGGCGTTTTGAGATTTCAGTGTCGTGATCCCCGCTTGGTGGGGGTAAGATGCCGCATTATGATTACCAGCCGGTTAGCAACCTTCGCTTCTGTCTTCGGCATGGGCCCGCGGGCGCCGGACCTTCCCCGGTTGGCGCCGGGGCGCCGGATCTATGCCATCGGCGACGTGCATGGGCACTTGCCGCAGCTTCAGGCGCTGCACGAGGCGATTGCCAATGATCTCAGCGGGCGCCCGGTCAGCCGACCGCTGCTGGTCCATATGGGGGATCTTATCGACCGCGGCCCGGATTCGGCCGGGGTGCTCGCGCTGCTGAGCGCCGGGCCGCCGGTGCCCGGCGTGCCGACCGTGAACCTGATGGGCAACCACGAGTGGATGTTCCTGTTGGCCTTGGCCCGGCAGGACCAGCACGAAGCCGACAACTGGCTCGACAACGGCGGCACCGAAACTTTGGCGAGCTGGGGCATGCGTCCGTCCGTCCCGCTCGCACGCTGGCCGGCGCTGGTGCCGCGCGCGCACGTCCTGTTCCTGCGCGGCCTGGCCGCCTGGTATCAGCGTGACGGTTACGTGTTCGCCCATGCAGGCGTCCGGCCCGGCGTGCCGCTGACCCAGCAGATGTGGTCCGACCTGCTCTGGATCCGCGGCCCGTTCCTTGACCGGCGCGGCCCCCTGCTGCCCGACGCCCCCGATGTCGTGGTCGTGCACGGCCATACGCCGCAGTTGGAGCCGACGCTGCGCGCCAACCGCATCGGCATCGACACCGGCGCCGGACGCGGCGGGCCGCTGACCTGCGCCGTGCTGGACGGCGACGACGTGCGTTTTCTCCAGGCGGAGGCGCCCGGCCAGCATGGAACGCCGTCGTGACGGCGACGCGCGACTTGCCACCTGCGCAGGGGAACGGTAGCCCATGACGATGGACGACACATTCGAGCCCGGCCAGCCCGGCGGCGATCCAGCCCAGGACCCCGCTCCCGGAAACCCGGTGACGCTTGACGGGGACGGCCTCGCCGACGCCGTCCGCCGCCTGGCCCGCACCAGCGTCATGGTGATCGGCGACGTGATGCTCGACCGTTACGTATATGGGACGGTGGAGCGGATCAGCCCGGAAGCGCCGATCCCGATCCTGACGGTGGAACGCGAGGTGGCCATGCCGGGCGGCGCGGGCAACGTGGTGCGCAACCTGACGGCGCTCGGCGCGGCGGTGGCCTTCGTGTCGGTGGTGGGGGACGACCAGGCCGGGTCGGACCTCACGGGCCTGGTCGGCGGCCAGCCCGGCGTCGAGCCGTGGCTGCTGGTGCAGGGCGGCCGCGCCACCACGGTCAAGACGCGCTATGTCAGCCAGGGCCAGCAGCTGCTGCGGTCCGACCGGGAGGAAACGGGGCCGGTCAACCCGAAGCTCGCGGAGCGCATGATGCGGATCGCGAGCGACACCTTGGCGGCCACCTCGGTCGCCATCCTGTCCGACTACAACAAGGGCGTGCTGGCCGGGGACATCCCGGCGCAGCTGATTGCCGCCGCGAGGGCCGGCGGGCGCCGGGTCGTGGTGGACCCCAAGGGGCCGGACTACGCCCGCTACGCCGGCGCCGACGTGGTGACGCCCAACCGCCGGGAACTGGCGGAGGCGACGGGCCTGCCAGCCGATGACGAGGCCGCGATCGTCGCCGCCGCCACGGCGCTGCGCGAGGCGCACGGGTTCGGCGCCGTGCTGGTGACGCGGTCGGAGGACGGCATGACCCTGCTGGACGCCGACGGCGTCCACCACTTCCCGGCGGAAGCGGCGGAGGTGTTCGACGTGTCCGGCGCCGGCGACACGGTGGTTGCGACGCTGGCGGCGGCGATGGCGGCCGGGCTGTCATTGCCGATGGCGGCGCGCTTGGCGAACATTGCGGCCGGGATCGTCGTCGGCAAGGTCGGCACCGCCGTGGCGCGGGAAGGGGACCTGCTTTCGGCTCTCAGCCCCCAGGGCGGCGCTTTGCGCAAGGTGGTGACGCGGGAGGTGGCGGCCGAGCAGGTGGAACGCTGGCGCCGCCGGGGCTGGCGGACCGGCTTCACCAACGGCTGCTTCGACCTGCTGCACCCCGGCCACGTCCACCTCCTGGAGCAGGCGCGCAGCCAGTGCGACCGCCTGGTGGTCGGGCTGAACTCGGACGCCAGCGTCCGGCGGCTGAAGGGCAGCAGCCGCCCGGTGCAGCTGGAAGCCGCGCGCGCGGCGGTGCTGGCCAGCCTGTCCGCCGTGGACCTGGTGTGCGTTTACGACGAGGACACGCTGGTCGAGACCTTGGCCGCGCTGCGGCCGGACCTGCTGATCAAGGGCGCCGACTACACCGTGGAAACTGTGGTCGGCGCCGACCTGGTGCAAGGCTGGGGCGGCCGGGTCTGGCTGGCCGAGCTGCTGCCGGGCTTTTCCACGACGGCAACGGTGCAGCGGATGACGGCGGTGCGAAGCGCGGGATAGGCTGCCCGCCGCAGCCTACTCCGCGCGCAGCGCCATGCGCAGGCTGTTCTGCCCGTCGGGGTCCTGAAGCCAAGCCAGGCGCTGGGCGGCCAGGGTGGCGAAGCGGTGCAGCAGGGCGCGGCGGCGGGCGGGGGACAGGGCGTGGACCGGCGGCTCGCGCACCACCTCCGCGGTTCCGTCGCAGGCGACCATCCAGCCGGTGTCTGGTGGCAGCAGCGCCAGCGGGAAATCCGGGTCCACCGCGAAGTACACGCAATCCGAGTAGTCGCGGTATTCCGGCCACTTGTTGTCAGACAGGAAGTCGCGCGCCCCGGACTTCACCTCGATGCAGGAGAACCCGCCATCGGGGCGCAGCGCCATGATGTCCGCCCGGCGGTTGTTCGGCAGCGGCATCTCGTGCAGCGGCGACCAGCCAAGCTGGAAGCACAGCCGGGACGCGGCGCGCCGGATTGCCAGGGACCGCTCGGGGAAGGTTGCAGCGCCGGGGTCCATGGCCCGTCCTAGCCCGCGCCCTCACCCGGGCAAGACGGCGTCAATCGCCCGGGCCAGCGCGATGTCCCGCTCCGACAAGCCGCCGGCGTCGTGCGTGGTGAGGGTAATGGAGACCCGGTTGTAAACGTTCGACCATTCGGGATGGTGGTCGTGCTGTTCCGCCAGCAGGGCCACCCGCGCCATGAACCCCCAGGCGGCGCTGAAGTCCTTGAACCTGAAATCCCGGGCGATGGCGTCCCGGTCCGGCAGCAGGCGCCAATGGGGCAAGCTGGACGGAAGCTGGTCGCGCTTGCCGGGCGGCAACGGCTCGATGGGGAGGGGACGCGGCATTTCGGTTGACCTCCGGCGCGGGATGGGGCGGATAAGCGCATGCCCATCTATACCCTGCCTCCCGCGCCTGAGGACATCGCCGACTTGGCCGACCGGGCGCTTGCCGCGATGCCGGACACGCTGCGCCGCCAGGTGTGCGGCGTGTCGATCCTGGTGGAGGAGGTCGCGGACGACGAGACCCTGGGCGAGCTGGGCATCGAGAACGCCTGGGAGCTGACCGGCCTGTACCGCGGCGTGCCGCTCGGGCACAAGGACGCGGGCGGCACGCCGCAGGCACCGGACCTGGTCGTGCTGTATCGCGAGCCGATCCTGTTGGAATGGATCGAGACGGGAGAGGACTTGTTCCGCCTCGTCCGCAACGTGCTGATCCATGAGATCGCCCACCATTTCGGCTTCAGCGACGCCGACATCGCGGCACTCGAAGCGGATTGGGAGTAGGCTTTCCACGAAGACGGCGCTCAGGGCTTGTTAACGATCCCTGGGTAGGATGCGCCCATGCCTGCCGCGTCGCCGCCACAGCCGCCCGGGGAGGCCGTCCCCAACCGATGCACGTTCGAGCACCCGCTGTTCAGCAAGCTGGGCGAGGTGGTGTTCCGCCCTGCCGAGGCGGACGGCGTGCCGTCCCTGGTCATGCCGCTGGGCCGCAGCACCGCCGTGCTGCCGCTGCGGTCGCTTCAGGCCGAGCTTGGCATCGACGGCGCCTCGGCGGACGGCCAGATGCTGGCCCGGGTCGCCCGGTCGCTCAATTTCGTCGCTGACCTGCGGCTCGGCGATCCCTTTCCGGTTGAAGTGCTGGACGGCGCGGCAAGCTGGCAGCCAAGCCCGCCGCATCAGCAGCTGGCGGCGTCGCGCCTGAAGTTGCGGCTGATCAGCCAGCTTGACGCGGATGCGTCGGCGGACTGGGGCCGGGCCGGGCCGCAAACCGTGCTGCTGGCGGCGGCGCAGCCCGGCATGCGCCTTGCCCTGCAAGCGGCCTACATCGAGGCCGCGGCACGGCTCGGCATTCCGGACGCGGCGGCGACGGCCCGGCTGGTGGAGGACGCGGCGCATGAGCTGGGCTTCATCGAGGCGTTGCGGGACCGGCTGCTGCGCCGGGTCGCGCTGCTGGCCGGGCGGGTGCGGCGCATGGCGGCCGGCCTGGCGCAGAACCTGTCCGGCTTGGAGCTGCTGTCCCGCGTCATGCGGCTGACGGACATCGCCGTCGAAAAGATCGGCGCGCATTTTGCCGATGTGGACGGCCAGACCGCAACCGTGCTGGACGCGCTGCGGACGCTGGAAGCCTGGCGCGCCGCTATCCGCCAGCATCGGGACTGGCTGCATTGCAGCCTGCGCGGCTGGGAGCCGATCTTGGCGGCGTGGGAACTTGCCACGCCAGGCTGGTCGGCCGCGACCTGGCCGCTGCTGGGCCGCACCTACCGTTTCCTGGCCCCGCGCTTCATGCCGATGCAGGAATGGCAAACCGTCCGCCCCAAGCTGCACGACGGCGAAGTGGGGCCGCGGATGGTCTGGTGACCCCTGGCGATTGCGGGCAAGCGCCCCATCCAAGCGGAATGCCCACGCCCTCCATTCCCGTCTTGTGAGGGCCGGGGTTGTGCGGTACGGCATGGGCAGGGCGGCACGGAGGCAATGTTGCGGGTTCTCGGCATCGGAGCGCGGATCGACCTGGGGGATCTCTACCTCAGCCTGGTGCGCGAAGGGCATGAGGTGCGCGTCCATGCCGGGGACCCGTCCTATGCCGGCTGCTTCGCGGGCCTGCTCGACCCGGTGGCGGATTGGCGGGCCGAGCTTGGCTGGGTCGGCCACGACGGCCTGGTGCTGTTCGAGAAGGTCGGACGCGGCGCCGAGCAGGACGCGCTGCGGCAGGCCGGCCACCAGGTGATCGGCGGCAGCGCGTTGGGGGACCGGCTGGAGTACGACCGTGCCTTCGGCCAAGCCACGCTGCGGAACGCCGGCTTGCAGATCGCCGCAAGCCACCCGTTCGACAGCCCGGCGGATGCCGCCGCCTGGCTCCAGGACCATCCCGGGCGCACGGTGCTGAAGCACGACAACAACGCGCGGGCGACCTTCGTGGGCGACCACCGGCAGGGGGCCGACGTGCTGTTCCAGTTGTCCCGCACGCCGCCGGGCCGCGTGCTGTTGATGCCGCGGCTGGAAGGGGTGGAAGTCGGCGTCGGCGCGTATTTCGACGGCCGGGCGTTCCTCCGCCCCGCCTGCATCGATTTCGAGCACAAGCGCTTCTTCCCCGGCGAGCTGGGCGAGATGACCGGGGAAATGGGCACCCTGCTGTCCTACGAGGGCGCCGACGCGCTGTTCGACGCGACGCTGAACCGGATCGCGCCGCTGCTCGCCGCCGCCGGGCACGTCGGCTACGTCAACCTCAACATGATCGCCAACGAGGCCGGGCTGTGGCCGCTGGAGTTCACCTGCCGCTTCGGCAACCCCGGCTTCGCCGTGCTGGCGCCGTTGCAGCGGGACGGCTGGGGCGACCTGCTGGGCCGCATGATGCGCGGCGGCGCCGGGGGGTTCGCGACCGTGCCGGGCTGGTCCGTCGGCATCGTGCTGACCGTGCCGGGCTTTCCCGAGGAGCGGCCCGGCGCCGATCCCGC
Source organism: uncultured Acetobacteraceae bacterium (assembly GCA_964236415.1). Taxonomy (GTDB): domain Bacteria; phylum Pseudomonadota; class Alphaproteobacteria; order Acetobacterales; family Acetobacteraceae; genus CAHJXG01. The sequence goes on from CAXSEX010000087.1 coordinate 9,424, forward strand.
GGCGGACCCGCCGATCTTCTTCCACGAGCCGCCAGACGGGGTGGAACTGCCGCACTACCATTATTCCGACATGCGGCGGGAGGGCGGCCAGTTGTTCGCCCGGCGCCGCACCGGCTACGCCATGGTGGTGACCGGCACCGGCCCCACGGTGCAGGAGGCGCAGGCGGCGGCGGCGGCGCGGGCGCGCAACGTGATCATCCCCGACCTGCGCTGGCGCAGCGACATTGGCGACCGTTTCCTGGCCGGGGAGGGCGCACGGCTGGCGCGGCTCGGCTGGATGACGCTCCCGGGGGCCGACATTCAAGCGAATGCGGCGTGAGCTTGGACCAGCCGATTAAGGACTGCCTGGCCGCGCGCATCTCGCCGGAGGTCGCCGTGGCGCGGATGCTGCTGGCCGGCGTGGCGGCGGAGGGCATCGCGGCAAGCCTGGCGCAGCACCGCCCTGATGCGGAGGACGCGCGCTGGACGGCGATGGCACGGCTCGTGGAGGGTCGGAGCACGGCGCTCGACCGGCTGGCGGCGGAGGTGGCAGCAACCGGCGCGCAGCACGACGCTTCCGGCAACGACGGCCTGGCACGGATCGCCGCGTTCTTCGACCGCGCCGTGGCGCACTCGCCCGAGGCCAGCGTGGCGCTGTACTCGCTCGGCGACCCGGCCATCCTGGCCCAGGCGACGACCGAGATCGTCGGCTGGCTGCACGCCAACCAGCTTCTGCGCGCCGAGGCCGACGTGCTGGACCTGGGCTGCGGCATCGGCCGGATCGCGGCGGCCTTGGCGCCGTTGTGCCGGACCGTCCTGGGCCTGGACGTGTCGGCCGGCATGGTCGCGGAGGCCCGGCGGCGCGCGACGCTGCCGAACGTGCGGTTCGACCACACGGCGGGGCACGGCCTCGACGCCTTGCCCGGCGGCGCGTTCGACCTGGTGCTGGCGGTCGATAGCTTCCCCTACATGGTCCAGGCCGGGCCTGACGTGGTGGATCGCCACGTCGCCGGCGCCGCCCGGGTGCTGCGGCCGGGCGGGGCGTTGGTCGTGCTCAACTTTTCCTATCGCGGAGACGGGGCCGCCGACCGCGCCAATGCCGCAGCACTCGCCGCGGCGCACGGCTTCGCCTTGGAACAGGACGGCGCCACGCCTTTTGGCGTTTGGGACGGCACGGCTTTCGTGCTCCGCCGCTGATCCGCCCGGCCGCCCTGATGTTGGCGCTGCTCGCCGCCGCGCCGGCTTCGGCCGAGGAGGCCCTCTTTGCGCAAGGCCGGGCGGCGCTGATGCGGGCGCACCGGGGCGGCACCATGCGCCTGCTGGCCCACTCGGCCGCCGGCACCATCGACCCGCAAGTGAACTACACCGCGCAGTTCTGGCAGATGTTCTCAATGGCCTATGACGGGCTGCTGGCCTTCCGCAAGGTGCCGGGTCCCGGGGGCAACGAGATCGTGGGCGACCTGGCCGAAGCCGTGCCGGTGCCGGGCGACGGCGGCCTGACCTGGGTGTTCCGGCTGCGGCCCGGCATCCGCTTCTCGGATGGCAGGCCGGTGCGCCCGGCCGATGTCGCCGCGTCCTTCCGCCGGCTGTTCCGCATCTCCAGCCCCACCGCGGACAGCTTCTATGGCGCGATCGTGGGGGCGGAAGCCTGCCTGCGCGCGCCGGCCGGCTGCGCGCTGGAGGGCGTCGCGGCGGACGACGCCGCGAGCGCCGTCACCATCCGCTTGTCGCGGCCGGACCCGGAGTTCGCGATGAAGCTCGCCTTGCCCCACGCCAGCGTGCTGCCGGACACAGCGCCCGATGCGGACACCGGCACCGTCCCGCTGCCCGGCACCGGCGCCTACCGCATCGACCATTACGATCCTGGCGGCAGCCTGCGCCTGGTCCGCAACCCGCACTTCCGCGAATGGAGCGCGGACGCGCAGCCGGACGGCTTTCCCGATGCCATCGACTACGACTTCGGGTTGGAGGACGAGGCGGAGATCACCGCCATCGAGAACAGCCAGGCCGATTGGACCTTCGACGCGCCGCCGGCGGACCGCCTGGCCGAACTCGGCGCGCGCTACGCGGATCAGGTGCACCTCAGCCCGGCCTACGCCATGTGGTTCCTGCCGCTCAACACCCGCCTGCCGCCGTTCGACGACGTGCGGGTGCGCCGGGCGCTGAACTTCGCGGTGGACCGGCGCGCATTGGTGAAACTGTTTGGCGGCGCGCGGCTCGCGACCGAGGCGTGCCAGGTGTTGCCGCCGGGCCTGCCGGGCTACCAGCCGTACTGCCCGTATCCGCTGGACCTGGCCCGGGCGCAGCGGCTGGTCGCTGAAAGCGGCACGGCCGGGCAAACGGTGACGCTGGTGATCGACGACAGCCCGGTGGCCCGCGCCATCGGCACCTACATGCTCGACGTGCTGCGCGATCTGGGCTTCGTGCCGCGGCTGCGCAGCCTGTCCAGCAACGTGCAGTTCACCTTTATCCAGAACACCAACAACCGGGTGCAGGCGAGTCTCACGACCTGGTATGCGGATTACGCCTCCGCCGGCAACTTCCTGGGTGGCATCTTCGGCTGCTCGGCCTTTCGCCCGGGGTCGGACGCTTCGCCCAACATCAGCGGCTTCTGCGACCCGGCGCTGGACGCGCGGCTGCGGGCGGCGCTGGCGGCCCCGGAAGGCGGGGCCGAGCTTGCCGCCATCGACCGCGCCGTGACCGACCAGGCGCCGGCCGTGGTGCTGTTCAACCCGCGCTACATCGACGTGGTGTCCGCCCGCGTTGGCCATGTCGGCTACCACGAGCAGTTCCGCTGGCTCGTCGGCCAATCCTGGGTCCGATGAGGGCGGGCGTTGCCGTGCTGGCCGTCATCGTGCTCGCCTGCCTGCTCGCGCCGCTTTGGGCGTCGCGGGTCTCGGGGACCGACCCGTTCCGCTCCAACGTGAACGGCATGGCATACGGCCAGGAGGTGCTAGCGGAGAACACCGCCGGGCTGGGCCTCGGGGTGACGCCCATCGGGCCGACCTGGCGCGGGGCCTACCTGCTCGGGGCGGACACGCAGGGGCGGGACGTGGCGGCGCGGCTGCTGTATGGCGGGCGCACGTCCTTGCTGATCGCGGGGAGTGCCACCGTGCTGTGCCTCGTTCTGGCGGTGGTGCTCGGCGTGGTCGGGTTAGCACTGAGGAGGGTGAGCCGGTTG
>CAXSEX010000088.1:0-12556 GCA_964236415.1 uncultured Acetobacteraceae bacterium
CGTCGAGGCAGACGACGATGCTGCCTTCGGGCGGCGCGGTGTAGAGCCGCTCGATGGCCCATTTTGCGCGTGAACTCCGGGTCCACCCGTGCGCCGAACCAGGTTTCCTCCTGGCGCCACTTCAGCCCCTGGGCGAGCAGACGGTCCAGCGTCCAAAAGGCAAACGGCAAACGGCAAACGGCAAGCCCAGCTCGGCCGGCCGGTTCAGGGCCGCGGTGATGACAGCACTTCCTTCCTCGGCGGAGCAGGTGGGCGGGCATCCTGGGCGCATGTCCTCCTCGAACCCGGCCAGGCCCTGCTTGTCGAAACGACTGAGCCAAAAATGGATCGTTGCAGCGCACAGGTCCATGCAGAGTCAAGGCAACAGCGGCCGAGAATTTCGTTACGATGCAACGGTGATTGCGCGTTGCTGCGTCCCGCTGCACAGCAGCGCCGCGGCGCTGTTGCTGACACGGGTGCCATTGATGTCGATGCCGCCGAGATAAAGGTTGCGGTCGGTCGACGCCGTGCCGCCCCAGGCATCGTTGGTGAAGCTGACGCCGACTTGATGCGTCCCCGCGCCGAACGCGCCGTCAAAGGTGAAGTCCTGGCTTTGGCCGGCGCTGTGCAGGGCCGTGACTGCCATGGGCGCCGTGACTTGCCGGCCGTCGATGCTCAATGCGAACATCGCGTCGCCCTGCCACGCGTCCTCGGAAAGATGCAGCGTGAGGCGGTCCGCGGGCGCCGCCCCGGCCGCGGTGGCGCCGCCCACGGTTTGGGTGGCAGATCCGTTGGCAAGCAGCGCCGCCGACGTGCCGGCATAGGTCGTGCCGCCGAGGGCCATGGAGTCGACATACAAGTTGCGGTCCATCGACGCGCCGCCGCCATATGCGTCGTTGATGAACGAGAGGCCGACCTTGTGCGCACCGCCGCCCCAGTTTCCGGGAAGCGCAAGCTCCTGCGTGAGGCCGGCCGCATGCGACGCCGATGCGGTGAAGACGCCGCCGACCTTGACGGAGTCAACGGTGACGATGAACTGCGCATCGCCCTGCCATGCATCTTCCGACACGCGCAGCACCAGGCTGCTGCCAGTGCTGGGCGCCGGCCCGACCTCGACGACCAGGGGGTGGTCGGTCAAGGCGAGGTTGACCGTCTTGACGTTTGCCAGCTTCGAAACCGCCGCCGTGCCGAGCATGGGATCATACACGGACACCGCTTCCGCCGTGGTCGCAAGGCTGACCGTCACGTTGCACACCGGAGCCGCAACCGCGCTTGCGGTCGCCTGGTTCCAAAGGCTTGGCTCAGCCCACACCACGATGTCTGAGGCGCCGTTCGCCTTGGTCACCTCCATGACGTGCCCGGACGACGGCAGCTTCAATACGGTGAAGGCAGCGCCGGCCCCCGTTTCAGCGGGGTCGTTGGGATCGGCCAGGATCGTGGTGAGGTTATGCAGCACGGTCGCCGCCGGCTTCGGGGTGCCGTTGTTGTAGAACAGCCCGAAATGCTGCTCGCGGTCGGTGTTGCCGGCATCTGGGCGCTCGTCCAACAACTCGTAAAGGTATGTCGCGGGGATGCCCTGGGCAGCGGCGTCCAGGACGTAATCTAAAGTGTAGCGCGCTTGCACGTCCGGGCTGACCCCTTCCCAAGCAGCGACGCCTGGCATCGTGAAGTAGCCGCCTTCGGTGATGACGGTCGGCTTGCCCGGCGTGTCGGGCGTGCTCCATGTGACGTTGGCCGCGATGTAATCGTTCGGAGTCTGCGTTCCCTGGGGGTAGATATGGCTGTTGCCATAGTCACAGTAGGCCGACAGCGTTCCGAGCTGAGCGTATTGCGCCTGGCTTGCGCCCCCAAGCGTCGTGTTGAGGACCGGAATTTCTTGAAGCTGGGCATCGGCTTTGACGGCGGCATAAAACGCCTTTTGCAGCGCCGCCGCAGCCGCCAGCCCGGACAAGCCATTGAAGCTGACCGGCCAAAGGTTGGCTTCGTTCGAGCCTTCAACGGCCGCGAGCGCCCCCGGGAGCTTGGCTGCGAAGCCGTCAAGCAGTCCGATTGCAGCCTTGAGATCGACGGTGCCGGACGGCAGATCCAGGTCAAAGGTGATGCCTTGCTTGGCCAGCAAGGCATACGGGGCGATGGATGCGGTATCGAGCGGGGGCGTGTGGTCACGAACTCTGGTGAACCCGAGATACGTGACGTCCTTCAGCACGGTTTGGGAGTCGGCATAGGCGGTGTCGCCGTAACTCAGGTGCACGTTGACGCCAAGGCTTTTGACGAAGCTGGCTGCCGTTCCCACCATGATAGGTATCATCGCCTCCACATTGCTGGAAGGCAGTTTGTCAGCACACTCGATTATTCACAATTCCGTGATTGCAAATAATAGTTAACTTGAGTCATAGTCCTTTGCCTTCAGAACAAATGGCGCATCATTCCTCTTGGAAGGAATGTCCGCCGCGTGTCGCAGAACTGGCCGTCCCGATCAAGTTTGATTTCCACAGGCTGAGACCGATCTGCAATCGTTGCTGGCCGATCTGTCCAGCAAGCCATAACAAGATGATGGGCGTCATCGGGTTGAACAGGTGCGCCTCGAACATGGACACGAACAACGTGTAGAGCGCCACGCGATCCTCAGTGCGGGCTGCGCGGCCGAGCGCATGGCGTGCGCCGGCCAGAAGAAGCGCGACGCACAGCAGGCACAGGGCTGGGCCGCCGAGAACCGCGAGTTGCAGCAATGCGTTGTGGGTTGCTGCGAAACCGGTCAGCGCTTCCAGGGCGGGCGGGTAGCTTGATCCCATGCCGAAGGGATGGGTGAGCGCGAGCTGCAGCGATCCGAGGGCAGTCTCGATGCGGCCCTCGGAGTTCTCCTCGATGCCGCCGGCATCGCTGAAGCGGGACAGCAACTGCGCAACGTCGTTGTTGTCGAGCGCCGCATCCAGCAGGTTCGGCCAAAGCGCCGCGGCGGCGAGCAGCGTGAAGGTCAGCGCCGCCACTGTCAGCAGCACCTGCCGGGGACGGTTGGACAGCATCCACCAGCCCAGCAGGCCCGCCGCCGCCATGGTCGCGCCGCGCGACCGCGTGAGATAGAAGACGAGGCCGGTCGCGAGCCAGCCGACCGCGGCGGCCAGCCAGCTGTGGCCGTGCTCTTCCGCATACCCGATCAGGAACGGCACAAGGTAGAGTGAGGCGATGGCGGCGCCGTTTGGATGGCCGAATATCCCGATGGCCCGGTAGGCGCCTCCCACCCAGAAAACGTGCGACGCTTCCGCGCCGAACGCCGGACGGCCAGTGGCCCCAAAGGCGTTGAAGTCGTAGGCGAGCAAAGCGCTGTCGGCGAGCCATCCCAGGATCAATCCCAGTAGCACGCCTCGGCGCAACGCCGGGTCGTCGCACAGGACGCACAACCAGTAGGCCGCAGGAAACGCGAGCAGCCAGCGGACCAAGATCATCGCGCTTGGCGGGTCGGCATCCATGAACGACGGGTAATAAGCTTCCGCGCCTATCCAGCCGAAGGAGAACGTCATCACGAGGCCAAGCGTCGCGGCGCAGCGGTGCAGACGGGGGCGCACCAAGACGGCTACGGCCAAGGCCGCGGCGGCGGCCAGACATGCCACATCCGACAGGCGCAGCTTGATGCCGCCCGCCAGCAGCAGCGGGCAAGCGCACGCGAAACCGAACAGCGACGCCGCGATGCCGCGCACGCGGATGAACCGGACCCGCTTCAATGCCGAACCCGGCGAGGCGTCGTGGCCAGCACTGTTTGGAAAGCCGCGGAGGCGGTGACCAAGCGCGCGAGGTCTCGCGCCGCGTTCGCCCAGGTCATGCCGCGCACGTGCTCGCGTCCACGCGCGGCCAACTGGGGCGCCAGTGCCGGCTCGTCCAGCAGACGGTCCAGAAACGCGGGCAGATCCAGTCCGTCCGGGTGCCGCGAGTATAGGAGGGCATCGCCGCAGATTTCCTCCACAGCGCCGCCCTGCCGGGCGATCACCGGGCAGCCGCAGGCTAGGGCCTCGACCGGCGGCAATCCGAAGCCCTCGTAGCGCGACGGGAACAGCAGGCACAACGCCGCCTCGTACAAGGCGCGCAGCTCGGCATCGCTCACCCGGCCGAGCGGCACGGCGGGGGCAGACGCTGCCGCGCCAAATACCGCCGGGTTGATCGACCCGGCGCAGGCGAGACGGATGCCGCGTTTCCGTAGGTGCGACGCCAGTTGGTCCAGGTTTCCAAAGCTCTTGTGGTGCGCGGGGCTGCCGACGAGCAGCACGAACCCGCCCGGCGACAGCCCATGCCGGCCCAGAATCTCGCGCTCGGCCGCGGTGCGCAGGATGTGGTCGGCGCCTTCCCTCATCAGGCCGATCCGCTCGGAGGCCACGCCGAGCCGCGCCGCGATGCGTCCCTGGGAGAAGCGGGACACGGTGACCAATGCCACGCGGCGCCGGGCCAGCATCCAGTACAGCCCGCGGGACCAGGTGCGATAAGCAGGGGTATACGACTGCGGCGTGTCGAACACCCCGGCGTCGTGCAGGATCACCGCCTGCCTGGCGCCCGTAAGCACGGGCGCGGTGTTGCCGAAGTTCAGCAGGAACCCGCCGCGCGCGTGCTGCGGCAGGTCAAGCTGCTCCCAAACCTGCCCAGCTCGTCGTCCGACCCGGCGCACGTCGAGATGGCGATACTGGGCCTCAGACGCCTTGGGGGGGAGGAGCAGCGTCGTCGCCCAGCCGAGTTCGTCCGCGAGGGCATCGATCGCGCCGGTGATTTCGGCGGCGAAGCGTTGAACTCCGGTCAGCTTCTGCGTCAGGAAGCGGCCGTTGATGAACACCGGCGCCGGCGAGGCGCGCCCGAAGGCGGTCATCGCCGGTCGGCTGTGGGCACAGGGGCAACCGCGAGGCCGCGCCGCTGCGGAGAAGGCAAGACCAGCACGCCGCCCAACGCGACGGCCAGCGACGCCGCGTAGCCCACCGCGAGCAGCAGCAGCCGCCGCGGCGCGGCCGGGAAGATCGGCAGCTGCGCCCATGTCACGACCGTAGCCGACGGCCGTTCGGTCAGCATGCGGATCTGCAGCTGCTTGAAACGCTCCATGAAGGCAGTGTGCAGCGCTTGGTCCGTCGCCGCCTCGCGCTGCAGGCTGTTGGCCTGGATCTGGGCCTGGGTTTGCCGGTCGTACTCGCGTTGCAACCGATTCAGCTCGCGATCCAGCGCCTCCTCCCGCGCCCGCTGCACGGCGACGTCCTGGCGGTTGCCCTGTGCCGTCCCGGTTTCTTCCGCGCGGCTTTCCGCCTCGGCCAGCGCCGCCCGGGCCAGCACGAGCTGCTCGGTCAGGCCGGCGATCTGGCGGGCGATGAGCGGCACGTCCCCAAGCTCATACAGGCCGTTGGCCCGGCGAAAGCGCTCGACGCTTTCTTCCGAACTACGCGCCGCGTTCTTGAGTTCCTCAAGGGGCGCGGTGAGCAGCTTCTGCATCTCCTGAATCGCCGCGACCCTGGTTGCCGTTTGCGTCGACAGGTACTCGCCAACGACGGCGTTCACGACCCGCTGCGCCGTGAGGGGCGAGCGCGAACGGAAGCTGATGCTGATCAGATGGGTCTCGCCCAAGCGCGTTGCCGACAGGTATCGGCTCAGATGCTCCATGGCGCGGGCAACGTCGGCATCGCTGCCGCTTGGCGGCGGCGCCCCACCCTGCAGCCATCTTGACAGCAGGGCACGCAACGAGGCGTTGCCCGAACCGGAGGAGCCTACGAACTCCTCATCGTGATCCAGCCCGAGATTTTGAACCGTGGTCCGGATCAGGGACTCGGATTGGGCCAGCAGCACCTCCGTCCGCACGTTTGCATTGTCCTGCGGCGAGTCCGCGGCATCTGCGGCACCCTCCGACCGAGCACTGCCGGGCAGGAGCAGTTCGGCATGGGCCAGGTAAACGTTCTGCAGCCGCATGATCGCGACCGTGGCGACCAGGCAAAGCACAAGCGCAAGCGCGGCGAACAGGTAGAAGCGCCGCAGCACCACACCAAGCAGGGAGCGCAATGAAATGTAAGGGCTGGAGGTGTGGTCCAAAATCGAAATAAACCTGAAATCTATATCGCTGCCGTAATACCGACTGGAGTTAACCTCAACTTGCAATAGCATCAGTTGGATTTAACATTCGACAAACTTATGGACGCAACGTACAAGCTTGGCAAGGCGTCGAGGTCAGCCGGAATGAATTCGCTATCCCGTGGTCAGGCCGTTGCGCCGCGGCCGCCGTTTGTGCGCGCAAACCCTGGTTGTCTCGCGTGAGTGTCGCTCCAGCCCATGGCCGCTGCGGCCGGCTGAGGCTTCCGGGACGCTCAACGTGACGGCACGCGCCCGCGCGGGGCTGACCAAGGCCGCCATCTGGCTCGCCATCGACGCCTGCGGCTCAAGCGGGCTGAGCCTTGCCGGCACCATGATCAGCGCGGCGCTGATCGGTCCGGAGGCGATGGGCCTTTCGGCCATCGTGTTGGGTGTTATCCAGCTCATGGCATTTCCGGTTGAGGCGTTCTTCGCCGACGTGCTGGTCCAGCGCAGCAGGCTGTCACGGCTGGAGGCCAACACCGCCTTCTGGGTGCAGGTCGGCCTGGGGCTGTGCGCAAGCGCCACCGCCATTGCCATATCCGGCCCGCTCGCCCGGGCTTATGGCCAGCCGGCGCTGCAGCCCATGCTGATCGGAGCGGGTTTCGGCATCGCGTTTTCCGGCGTCGGCGCCGTGCAGGCGGCATTGCTGCGGCGCCTGATGCGCTTCCGCAAGCTGGCCGGGATCAATCTCATCGGCCGCGGCGCGGGCAGCGTCAGCGCCGTCGGTCTCGCCTTGGCGGGGTTCGGTCCCTGGAGCTTGATCGGCCAGTATGCCGTCAGCTCGGCGGTGGGCGCCGTGGCGTTGCTGCTGTTCTCCGGCTGGCGGCCGCGCGGGGCGGTGCGCCTCAGCTGCCTCCGGCCGATGCTTGCGTTCGCTGCGCTCGAAACGCTGGCGCAGTTCGTCCCTGCGGTCTGCACCCGCCTGTTCATTTCGGCGGTGGCGCTGTCGCTGCCGCTGGCCACGATCGGCGAGATGAACCTGGCATTCCGCACGGTTGACGCGCTGCGCAACGTCATTTCCAGCGCCGCCGGACGGCTCAGCCTCAGCTTGTTCTCGCGGCTCCAAAGCGACCACGCGGCGCAGCTCGCGAGCTTCCGCCGCACGTCGCGGATGGTGGGACTCGCGACGCTTCCGGTGTTCGCGGCTTTGGCCGCTTGCGCGGAAGACTTAGTCCGCGTCGCGTTCGGACCGAGCTGGCACGGCGCAGTGCTCCAGATCGTCATGCTCAGCCTCGCTTCCGGCATATATTTCTGCCGGAGCACCGCCCGCTACTTGCAAACGGCAAAGGGGCGGCCTGGCCCATCGCTGCTGACTGGTGTGCTCACCGTAACGCTGACGATGGGGCTGGTCCTGCTGCTGCCGCCGGCGAGCGCAGCGACGGCGATGACCTATTGGCTCCTGCCCGTCGTGATCGTCGCGGTGGTCGATGTGGCAATCACCACCCGCTTGTTCGGCATCAGCGTCGGCAACCAGATGTTCGCGTTGCTGCCGGGGCTGGCGGGTGCGGCGCTGGTGGTCGTGACCGTGGGCGCCTTGCGCCTTGCGTGCGCCGGGCTGCAGGCCAGTCCGCTGGCCTCTCTCCTAGCCGAAAGCCTGGCTGCTGGCGGCATCTGCCTCGCATGCCTCGGCGCCATAACCGGCGTCCGCCGTCCGGGAGCAGTCGCCCATGCCGGGCCGCGCGCATGAAGGTGCTGCTGGTCAACTCGCTTTACGCGCCGGACGAGACCGGGGGCGCTGAACGCGCCGTCCGTGTCCTAGCCGAGGAGCTGCTGCGGCGTGGTTTCGAGGTGACGGTGGCCTGCCTGTCGCGGCAAGGCCGGCTCGCGCGGGACATCGTGGATGGCGTGCCGGTAACGCGCTTGCCGCTCGCGAACCTTTATTTTCCATTTGGGGGCGACGCCCAGCCGCGGGCGTGGCGGCGCGCCGCCTGGCATCTGCTCGACGATTGGAACCCGGTGATGGCGCGCAGGCTCGGCCGCGTGATGGACGAGGTCCGGCCCGATGTGGTCAACCTGCACAACCTTGCTGGCTTTTCTGCCGCCGCCATCGGCGCGGCGCACAAACGCGGGCTGCCGGTCGTGCAAACTCTCCATGATTACTACTTCGTCTGCCCGCGCACCACGATGTTCCGCGATGCCCGGGTTTGCGCGACGCCCTGCCGCGGCTGCCGCGCGCTGACCTGGCGGCGGCGGCGAGCAAGCCGCCGGGTCGAGCTGGCAGCGGGCGTCAGCACGGCGATGCTGCGGCCGCTGGTGGCCGGCGGCGCCTTCCCCGACGCTGCACGGCGCACGGTCGTGCCGAACCCCAATCCACCCGCCGGCGCCATGGTCGCGGGGCGCCGCCATGCGCCGGGCGACGCCTTGCGCCTCGGGTTCCTCGGCCGGCTCGACGTCACCAAAGGGCTGGAAACGCTGATCGCCGCCATGCGCCGGCTGCGCGGCATGCCCGTTTCCGTTGCCATCGCCGGAACTGGCCCCGCCCCATACCAGCGGCAACTCGAAGCAGCAGCCGCCGGGCTGCCGATTCGGTTTCTCGGCCATGTCGCGCCGGACGAGCTGTTCCGGCAAAGCGACCTGCTCGTGGTCCCGTCCTCCTGGCACGAACCCTTCGGGCGGGTCGTGCAGGAAGCGTTCGCCGCCGGCCTCCCTGTGCTGGGCGCCGACACCGGGGCGATCCCGGAGGTGATCGGAACGTCCGGGGCCGGCCTGTGCTTTCCCGCTCAGGACCCGGCTGCCTTGGCGACCCTGCTGCGCAGGCTGGTTGAGGATGGGTTCGACGGCGCGTCTTGGTCCGCTGCCTGCCGGGTCCGTAGCGCCGCCTTCGACACCGGGGCCGTAGCCGATCAGCAGGTGCAGGCGTATCGCCAGGCGATGGCGTCAGCGGCCCGAGCCGGAAACGCTGCCGGACGCGTCGCGCTCCACCTTTAGCGCGACCTCCACCGCATCGCCGGGCTGCAGCACGGTGCCTTCCTCGGCAGCGATGCGCACCTGGCGCCCCCCGTCCCAACGCCATACCACGAGCTCGGCGTCGCGCCCGGCGCGCTGGCGCAGGTAGGACCGCAGCGCGCCGACATAAAGGAGCTTTTCCTCCGCGGCGTCTCGTCGCGCCTGCAGCTTGAGCGCTTCCTGCGCGCCGTCGGCCGCCGCCTTCAACAGGTTCAGGCGGTAATCCTCGTCGATGCGCGAGATCTGGCGCACGAAGTCCTCGCGCCCGCGCCAGGCCAGCGCAATGTTGGCGATGCCTTCGGACAAGCGGGAGCGCGACAGCGAGATGGAGCGTTGCGCATCCTGCACACGGACGATGTTCGACAGGCCGCGGTCCAGCAGGGAGCGGGCCTGCGTCACGTCGGCATTGAGCTGCTGCACGTTGGCCTCGTCCTCGCGCCGCTGGTCGTTCAAGGCCGCGATCTGCTCGTCGGAATGAGTGATGATGCGGGCGAGGGCTTGCTTCTCGGTGTCGCGGGCTTGCGCCCGGGCAAGCAGTTCCTGCTTTTCCTGGTCGATGATCCGCGCGAGCTCCGCCGAGGGCAATGAGAGCGCGGCGGCGTCCGGCAAGGACGGCGGGACGGCGCCCGCCGAGCCGGCTTTCAGCTCGGCCGTGAACAGCGCGTTGCGCACCAGTTGCCGCGCCAGTTCCAGCGACACGGCCGTCCGTTCCGCCTGCAGGTCTGGCAGTTCCAGCGGCGGGTTGGTCGAGCGGAAGCGCAGCAGGTCATAACCGCCGGCGATGGCGATCACCTGACGCACCGTGAGCGCGGCGCGGAACGGATACTCGCCCGGCTTGGACACGTCGCCGTTGACGGTGATGGGCCGCGTGCCGGCCAGCTCGACGGCCACGTCCGGTTGGCGCACGATGTCCTTGCCGACCAGGAGGTCGCTGAGCGCCGCGCGGAACTCCGCCAGGCCCATCCCGGCCGCGCGTATAGCGCCAAGATGCGGAAAGGCGACGTTGCCGTCTGGGTCGATCACGGCGTGTCGGCTCAGCTCCGGCACCCGGAACACCGTGATGTCCAGCGTGTCCCCGGCGCCGAGAAGAAACTCGGCGCGTGCCGGCATCGCGGCGGCCGCGCAGCCGATCGCCAATGCCAGAAGCCTGCTCAGGCGGCGGCCGCTGCCTTGGCGGCTCACGCCACCCAACTCCGGGTTTCGACATGCCGACCGCGCCTGAACATGCCACGAACGGAACAGGCCTCGCCGCCCGTCAGGCGGACGTATGATGCGAGCGGCAGGGCTTGCTGCCCGTCGATGACCGACACTTGCAGCTCGACGCCGCGGCACATGGCGAGTTCGACATAGGCGCCGAGCGCGGCGCCGCCATCCCAGGCCGCGTGCTCCAGGATCACGTCGCCGACGACGAACGTGCTGTCCTGGAAGCTCAGCAGACTTTCGATCACAGCGCCGGGACGGCCGCACCCGGTGACCTGGAGGCCGGCCAAGTGCAGCGCCACGGCGTTGCGTGCGGTGAGGGCGGGGAGGTTGGACACCAGGCTCTCCAGCTTGCAGTCAGTGACGTAGATTTTGTTGGTGTTGGCCCCGGTCAATGCGACCGCAGTGCCGGCGTAGCTTTCGAGCCGGCACCCGGTGAAATGGACATGGTTGGTGAATTCGAAGCCGTCGCCCGAACGCAGCTCCACCGCCGGGCAAGCCGCATCCACCGTCCCGCCGCCGTCGAAGTCGGTGTTGCCGATGCGGCTGTCGAACACCTCGTGCAGCAGGAGGTGGCGGCCGCGGCTGCCGACAAAGAAGCAATCGTTGATCGTGACCCGGGACACCGCGACGAACTGCGCGAGGTCGCTGCGGAAGCCGCCGCCGTCGAAACGGATGCCGCGCAGCTGGGCCGAGTGCTTCATCGGGCCGCCGGCGCTGAAGCTGCGGCCCGCCATGCGCAGCATGACGCAGTCGCTCGTCCGTTGCAGCCTGGTGCCGGGCACCTCGTCAGGCCCGGCGCCGCCTACCGCGCCGCTCCCGACCAACTGCACGCCGCTCGGGAGGTCCAGTGTGCCGCTGACGCGGTACGTGCGTGCGGACAGGAGCAGCATGCCGCCCATGACGCACGCTGCCCGAAGCGCGGCCCGGAGCGCCTCGGTTTCATCGGCAGCGTCGGCCTGAAGGAATTCGTCCACCGCGATGGCGAAGCGCGGGCCTGGTAGTACCGGCGCGCCCGCGATTGCCGGCTCCGCTGATGTCGAGGCTGGGGCGGCGCCCATCGCGCCGAGGAGCGCCGTCCGCCGGGTCAGATGATGGGTCAGCGGAGCGGCCTTGACAGACGGCGGGCGAGCCGCCGCACGCCGTCCGTGGCGGCGCCGAGCGGCTGCTTGGCCAGGTCCAGCAGCGGCGATTGGTTAGGCGGGGTGGGCCTGAAACCCAACCGGCGCAGGTGATGGTTCGCGCGGTAAGCGTGCGCGCGTTCCCGTCCGGAATAAACAACGTTGATGTTCAACGATATTGACGGCTCGGGGCCGTTTCGGAGCCAGTGCGGCGCGTTGACCGGGATATGGACCCCGTTGCCCGGGCGCAGCAGAACCGTCTTCGCCCTACCCTGAAGCTGCGGCTTGTAGCGGGGCGCGTTCGAGTCCACGGTCCAGAAACGTTCGATCTCCTCCTCCGGCAGCACTTCCCTGTCCGTTTGCTCGAAAAGGCTGATCTCCTTGGTTCCCTGGATCTGGAACAGGAAGCTGCATTCCCGGTCGATGTGGTAGGACGTAACCCGCCGCGGGGAGGCGATGAACACGATCATCTCGCGGCCGACGACGTGCTGGGTGGCGCGCGCGCCGGCCTTTGCGGCCACCTGATCCAGAAGCGCCGCCATCAGCGCCCTGTACTCCGGATGGCGATCCGCCCTGCGCAGGATGATCCAGGCATTGGCACTTTCGATGCGCTCAAGCACGGCGTCGACCGGGTCGGAAAGCTTCGGCGCATCGCTCCACCGCTGTTCGATGCCGATGTCGCCCGCGTCGAAATAAACGTCGGCCGGGCGCTGCGCGGCCGTGAGCCGGGCCAACTCCAGCAAGCGGGGCATGGTCAGGAGCTCGCACGACGATAGCCCGTGCTGAAGTTCAAAGCCCCGCGCGTTGAAGTCCGCCGGCAGCGTCGACGGGTCCAGCTGCAGCCACGGCTTCACGCGGCTGGGCGTTTGGAGGTCGTCCGCCATGCTGTCCCGAAGCATTCGTGCTTTTACCCTGGATCCAACGATCTCATGTGTGAAGCCCGCGACGTCGGGCAAACGCGACGTTGCCAGGACTTCCACATCTCACGATGCCATTTTCCTTGAAGCCGCGCAAATGTCATTTTCGATAAGGGAAGGTTATTAAATCAGGATCCTCTTGACTAATCCCTGAGCGCCTTTATTCCTGGACGCAGTTCAAATGTCGGCAGCAAGACTGAAATCAAAACGAAACAAAAATGCTTGCAATTCAAAGCGGATATTGAAACAAGATGATGCCTGGTGTCTTTTGCCCCCTTCTTAAACGGTGTGGGTGAGCCTTGATCTTGC
>CAXSEX010000089.1:0-12465 GCA_964236415.1 uncultured Acetobacteraceae bacterium
GCTCCGGCGAATACGGCGGCAACGGCAGCAGGGTGACGTTGTCGGGCACCTGCAGCGCCGCCTGGCCGTGCCAGCCGGCCTGGTCCAGCATGAGCACGGCATGCACGCCAGCAGGCAAGGTCTCGGAGAACTGCGCGAGGAACAGGTCCATGGTCACCGCCTTGGCCTCAGGCAGCACTAGGGCAAATGCGTCGTCGTGGCCGGGCCGGACGGCGGCGAAGATGTAGGTCGACAGGAACCGCCTGTCCCGGCGCCCTGGCGGACGCACGCCGCGGGTGAACCAGCGATGGCCGGTGCGGCCCTTCTGGCCTTCGCGGGCCTCATCCTCGCACCACAGCTGCAGCGTCTTGCCTGGATGAGCGACCTTGACGGCTTCGAGCGTGGCGGCGAGGTTTTTTATATACCTCCTGCGCTTCCGCGTCGGCCTTGGGATGGACGGGCCGCGTTGTCTGCCACGACAAGCCCATGCGGTGCAACATCCGAAACAGGGCAGACAGCGTGTAGGACACGGCCCAACGCCGCTCGATGCGGGCGGCGATGTCGAGCAGGCGGTAGCTGCTCAAGCCGTCCGCCTCCGGGTCCGGTCCCTGCAGCACCCACGCCCGTAGTTCTTCCCGCTGCGCCGCGGTCAGCTGCTCCGGCCGACCCGACCGAGGGCGGTCGTGCAGCCCCGCCAAGCCTTCGGCGTTGTAGCGTATCACCGCGTCGCGCAGCGACTGGCGCTCCCGTCCAACAACCCGGGCTGCGTCCGCTCGGCTCGCCCCTTCCAGGGCCTGCGCAATGGCCAACGCCCGCAACGCCGCGCGCCGGTCCGCCTCTCCTTGCGCAAACCGTCGCAGCTCCACCACGCCTATGTCGTTTCGGATCACCAAGCCACGTGCGCCCACCAACCCCTCCTGCACCGAACAGAACGGAAGGCAACCACACTTCAGCCCGCACCAGAAATCACGTCAAAATCAGAACTTAGGTCAATGGGTATTATAGGGCCGCTTCGTCACCAGTTCCGCCTGCGCCTCGATCAGTGGCACCACAAAGGAGGCGCGAGCCGGACGCGAGTGGCGCGGCTAAGCCGACCTAATTCAAACTGAGGCACTACCCGCACCCGCGTCCTACTCCGCCGCGGCCAGTTCCGGCTCGCCCTGCATCTCGGCCCAGGCCGCATCCAGGCCGCGGCCGAACCGGGCGCACAGCTCCTGCGACTCCGCATGGTCCAGGATCAGCGGCGGGGTGAAGGCGATGCGGTCGCCGATGGCGCGCACGATCAGGCCATGGCGCTCGCACGCCGCCTGCACGCGCCCGCCCACCCCGGCGGCGGCGGGATAGGGCTGCCGGGCCGCCTTGTCGGCCATCAGCTCCACCCCGGCGATCAGGCCCACGCCGCGCACATCGCCGACCAGAGGGTGGCCGCGGAACGCTTCCAGCCCGCGCAGGAACGTCGGCGCCACGTCGCGCACGTGGCCCACGATGTCGCGCTCCTCGTAGATCTTGAGCGTCTCGATGGCCACGGCGCAGGCGACGGGATGGCCGCCATAGGTGTAGCCGTGGCCGAACGTGCCGTGGCGCCGGCTGCCTTCCAGCAGCGCCTCGTGCACGCGGCTGCTCACCAGCAGGGCGGAGATCGGCTGGTACGCCGCCGAAAGCTGCTTCGCGCAGGAGATCATGTCCGGTTCGATGCCATAGGTGTCGCAGCCCCACATGCTGCCGGTGCGGCCGAAGCCGCAGATCACCTCGTCGGCGACCAGCAGGATGCCATGGCGCTTCAAGACGGCCTGGATCGCCGGCCAGTAGCCGCGCGGCGGGGTGATGGCGCCGCCGCCGCCCTGCACCGGCTCGCCGAAAAAGGCGGCGATGGTCTCCGGCCCTTCCTGCTGGATCAGCGCCTCCAGGTTCGCGGCCATGCGCGCACTGAACGCTTCCTCGCTCTCGCCCGCCTCGTGGAACCGGTAGTAGTTCGGGTTGTCCGCATGGACGAAGCCCGGCAGCGGCAGGCCGAACCCCTGGTGCATGTGCGGCTGCCCCGACAGGCTGACGCTTGCCACCGTGTTGCCGTGGTAGCCGCGGACCCGCCCGATGAACTTTCGCCGCTGCGGCTGCCCCTGCACGCCCCAATAGTTCCACGCGAGCTTGATCGCGGCGTCGTTCGCCTCCGACCCGCTGCATTGGAACAGCACGCGAGCCATGCCGGGCGGCGCCACGGCCAGCAGCCGCTCCGCCAGTTCCACGGCGGGTTCGTGGCCCTTCTGGAAGAAGGTGTGGTAGTACGGCAGCTTCAGCATCTGCCGGTGCGCCGCATCCGCCAGGCGCCGCTCGCTGAAGCCGAGGCTGGCGCACCACAGCCCGGCCATCGCCTCGATGTACTCCCGCCCTTCCGTGTCCCACACGCGGCAGCCCTCGCCGCGGTCGATCAGCACCGCGCCTTCGCGGGCATGGCGGTCGAGGTCGGTCTGCTGGTGGACGAGGCTCGCGATATCCCGGGCGTGCAAAGAGTTGGCATGGAGGGAGTTGGGCTGCATGGTGGTCTCCAATGTTGGCCTAATGATCGGCCATTTCCCAGATCAAGGACAGCACCTCCTCCCGCGCCGCCACGAAGTCCGGGCGGCTCTTGACCGCGCGGATGCTGTCCGCGGCATGATCGCGGGCAAACGGCATGGGCAGGCGCGCGACGATGCGGCCGGGCCGGGGCGACATGACGACCACCTCCGTGCCGAGATAGACGGCCTCCTCGACGCTGTGGGTGATGAACACCACCGTCATGCCGGTGCGGCGCCACACGGCGTGCAACTCTTCCTGCATCCGCTCCCGGGTGAGGGCGTCGAGCGCGCCGAACGGCTCGTCCATCAGCAGCACCTTGGGCTCGTTGCACAGGGCGCGCGCGATGGCCAGGCGCTGCTGCATCCCGCCCGAGAGTTCATAGGGGTAGCGCCCGCGGAACTCCCACAAGCCCGTGGTGCGCAGCCACTGCTCCACCCGGGCGTCGGCGTCAACCGCGGCCTCCCCCCGCATGCGCGGGCCGAAGCCCGCGTTGCCGGCGACGGTCATCCAGGGGAACAGCGCCGGCTGCTGGAACACCACGCCGCGCTCCGGCCCCGGCCCCTCCACCCGACGCCCATCGTGGGCGGCAGGAACCCGGCCAGCGTCTGCATCATCGTCGTCTTGCCGCAGCCGGACGGCCCGACGATGCAGACGAAATCCCCGCGGGCGAACCCAAGGTCCGCCCGCTCCAGCGCCTGCACCGCCGACGCCCCGGCCCCGTAGCGGACCGAAACGCCGGCGAACTGGACGAACGCCTCGCTCACCCCACCGCCTTGCGGATGAACTCTGTGTTGATCGCCTTCTGGAAGGCGTCCAGGCCCGGCGCGCTGCGGATGCTGCGCTGCTCCACCAGGAAGTCGGCGGTGTTCTTCAACACCTCGGCGAACTTGCCCGGCGCCCCCGGCGTGCCCAGCCATTGCGGCCCAGCCTGCTGGCTGAACGGCACGAAGTCGTATTCCTTCATGTCGGCCGTCGCGACCGCGGGGGTGACGCCGGCCTCCTTCGCCACGATGACGGCGGCCTCCTCCGGCTTCTCCTGCCACATCGTCAGCGCGCGGTCGTACGCCTTGAGGAAGCCCACCACGGCGTCCGGATACTGCTGCGCGAACGCCGTGCGCACCACGATCAGGTCGGCGATGACGTAGCCGGCCTTTTCCAGCGTGTCCCAGGTCTTGTAGGGCGTGCCGCCGTTCTCGGCGATCTTGCTGCGCGCCGGCGGCCAAACGTAGGCGGCGTCGATCTCGCCGCGCGACCACGCCGCCTGGATCGCGGCCGCCTTCATGTCCAGCACCGTCACGTCCCGCTGCGTCAGCCCGTTGGTCTTGAGGAAGCCCAGCAGGCGGAAATGGCTGGTGGAGCCGAACGGCGTCGCCACCTTCTTGCCCTTGAAGTCCGCGGGCGACCTGATGTTGGCGGCGGTGCGGACCGTCATGTCCTCGCCGGGTCCGATGTTGTCAACGATGCCGACCAGCTGGAACGGCAGGCCCTGGCTGATCCCCGCCGCCGTGGCGACGGAGCCGGTGGCCAGGCCGATATCGCAGCTTCCGGCGGTGATCGCGGTGTTGATGTCGGCGCCGCTGCCCATCTCGGTCCAGGCGATCTTGGCGCCCACGCCGTCCCCGAACCAGCCCAGGCCCTTGGCGATCATCGTCGGCTTGGTTTCGGTGAAGAAGCCGACGTTGACGCTGTTTGGCGCCGCGGCCCTGGCCCTGCGCGCCGCCAGCACGCCCGCGCCGGCGCCGATCAGCGCGCCGCGCCGGGTCAATCTCGTATCGTTCATTGCAGATCCCTTTTGTGCGGTTATCGTCCAGCCCAGTGCACCACGCGCCGCTCGACCCAAACCAGGATGCGGTCGATGGCGATCCCCGCCAGCCCGATCATCGCGATCCCCGCGAACACGTAGTCCGACCGCAGGAATCGCCCGGCGTCCATGATCATCCAGCCGATGCCGTTGGAGCCTGCGATGATCTCGGCCGCGATCAGCGTGCCATACACGATGCCGGCCGCGAGCCGGGCGCCGATCAGCACCTCCGGCAAGGCGGACGGCAGCACGACATGCCGCAGCACCTGCCAGTCGCTGGCGCCCAGCGAGCGCGCCACCCGCAGCCGGTCCGGCGGCACGTTGCGCACCCCGTCCCGCGCCGCCACCGCCGCGACCGGCAGCGCCGCCAGGAACAGCATGGTGATCTTGCTGGTTTCCCCGATGCCGAGCCAGACGATCAGCAGCACGAGGTAGGCCAGCTGCGGCAGCGGGCGCAGGAACTCGATGAACGGCGACGCCGCCGCGTCGAGCCGCGGGGCGTGGCCCATGCCGAGGCCCAGCAGCGTGCCCACGACCGCGCCGGTCAGGAAGCCCGCGCCCACCCGGAGCAGGCTCATGCCCATGTGCTCAAGGATCGTGCGTCCCTTGTAGCCTTCCTGCACCAACTCGGTCAGCCCGTCCCACAGGTCGAGCGGACCCGGCAGGAACAGGTCCCGCACCAGCCCGCCGCTCGTGACGCCGATCCACAGCGCCAGCAGCAGCGCGGCGCTGAGGCCGCCGATGGCCCAGGATGGCAATGTCCACGGCGTCAGTCGCGCGCGGCGCATCAGTCGCGCCCGCGCCAATGCACCAGCCGCCGGTCAAGCACCCGCATCATCCAGGCGAGCGTCACGCCCAAGCCCCCCAGCACCAGGATGCACAGCACGATCACGTCGTTGCGCAGGAACTGGCTGGCGGAGATGACCATCCAGCCCAGCCCGTCCGTCGCGGCCAGCAACTCCGCCGACACCACGGTGGAGAACGCCGCCGCCAGCGCCACCTGCAACCCCGTCAGCACCATGGGCGCCGCGGACGGCAGCACCACGTGGCGGAACACCTGTGCCGGGCTGGCGCCCATCGCGCGGGCGACCTGGATGCGCTGCTGCTTCACCCCGCGGACGCCCGCGGCGCTCGCGGCCACGATGATGGGGAACGCCGTCAGGAACAGCAGCGCGGCCTTGGACGAGTTGCCGGTGCCGAGCCACAGGATCAGCAGGATCATGTAGGACAGCGGCGGCAGCGGGCGCATGAACTGGATGATCCAGTCGAGCGCCGCCGAGGCCGCGCGGTTGACCCCCATCCACAGCCCCAGCGGCACGCCCGCCAGCACCGCCAGCCCGAACCCGGCGCCGAGCCGCCCCAGCGTGGACAGCGCATTGCCCCACAGCGTGGTGCCGCGATACCCGTCCCGCAGGATTTCCTCTGCCGCCGCCCAAACGTCCGCCGGCGCGGGCAGCAGGTCCCGCGACACGGCTCCGCTTGCCGCAATGGCCCACCAGGCCAGCACCATGCCCGCCACCGACGCCACGCCGAACGCCGCGGCCGGCACACGGGGCCGCCAGCGCGCCGGGACCGGACCCGGCGGCGCGGCGACCGCGATCCCGTCCGCCTGCCTGCCGACTGCACTCATCACCATGACCGGCTATCCTGCAATGCCTGTGCCGTTCGATGTGAACAGCCCGCCTGCTTACTTCGCCGCGCCGCCGGAGCACAAGGCCGCGTGCCGCCGTCTTATACGGGCGGCACCATTGATCGATCCATACGCAGTTGCTGATGGTCACCCATCCTACGCGATGACGCGACCCATGCCGCAGGATGGGTGCAACCCATCAACGGATGACGGTCATTCAACCAAGCCGTCCGTATCACGCCATCGAGCTGGGCCGGTAGAACGGCTGGTGCTCCGCCGGGTCCATGTAGCCGGCGTAGAACCGCTTGACGTGCGGCAGCAGCGCCTTCGACAGCTTGCGGCGCTCCACCTCGTCGTCGGACAGGGCGTGCGCCAGGTCGTCGTGCAGCGCCTTGAGTGCCGCCGCCTGGTCTACCCGGAGGAAGCGCCCGTCGGCGTAGATCGTCTCGCCGCCGCACATCACGTGCCGCACGCCGCCCGTCTTCGCCCGCTGGATCACCGCGTCGAGCACCGGCGTTTCCTCGTCCAGATAGGGGTAGCTGATCTGCTGCCAGTCCAGCAGCACCAGGTCCGCCGCCGTGCCGACCTCCAGCGTGCCCAGCCGGTCCCCGAACGCCGTGGTCCGCGCGCCGCCCACCGTCGCCATGGTCAGCACCTGGTCCATCGTGGGCACCTCGTCCTCCGCCATGCCGGGCACGCGGTGCGCGCGCAGCACCAGCCGCATCTCCTGCAGCATGTCGCGGTCGTCGTTGATCCCGGCCTCGTCCAGCCCGATGGCGACGTTGACGCCCGCTGCGGCGAACCGGTTCAGCGGCGCCACCCCCGAGCGCAGCCGGAAGTTCGAGCTGCAGTTGTGGCAGATGCAGGTGCCGGTTTCCGCCACCCGGGCGATGTCGCGCTCGTTCAGCCAAACGCCGTGGCCCAGCGTCATGCGCTTGTTCATCAGCCCGAACCGGTCGAGGTACTCGACCGCCGTGCCGCCGCCCCGGCGCTTCGCGTACTCCTTCTGGTAGGCGGTCTCGACCAGGTGCATGTGCAGCGGCACGTCATACCGCTCGGACGCCTCCGCCAGCCGGGTCAGCGCCGCGTCGCTGCACCAGTGCAGGTTCGCCGGGGCCAACTGGATGCGCACCCGGTCCTTGCCAGCATGGGCCTCATGCATGGATGCGAACATGTCCATGGCGCCGTCGAGCGTCAGCCGGAACCGGTCGAACCACGCCTGCATCGGCCCGCGCAGCGCCGAAGGCAGGGAGGCGACCAATTCCGCGTCGTCCTGGTAGGCCAGCCGGTTCTGGTCGCGCACCGCGTAGCAGTAGGACACGCGCATGCCGATGTCCTCGTAGGCGCGCACCACGTCGTTGGCGCGCGCCTGCACCTCCTCCGGCGTGCCCGGCAGCCAGCCATGGATGTGCTGCACCGTCGTGATGCCCGACCCCACCATCTCGAACGCCGAGTACAGCGTGTCGAGGTACAGGTTGAGGTTGCGCGCCACCATCCGGGTCACGAACCACAGCTCAAGCGGCATGTCGGGGGAACCAAGCTGCACCGGCGTCAGGCCGACATGGTGGTGCCCGTTCACGAAGCCCGGCAGCAGGATTTCGGCGCCGGTGCCGAGGACGTGGATGTTCGGGTACTTGCGGTGCAGCGCCTCGAACGTATCGACCGCGGCAATGATGCCGTCTTCCTGCAGCACGGCCCCGTCCGGGAGGGTTTCGACCTGAGTGCGGCCCGGCTTGGGCAGGAGGGCGGCGCGGCTGCGGATCAGCGTCGCGGTCATGGGCGGTCTCTCCGGGGTTCAGGCGGGGGGTCAGGCGGGAAGGGCTTCCTGCTCGGCGAAGGCGCGGTCCACCTCGTCCTGCAGCAGCCCGGTGAGCTGGCGGCGCAGCGCCTCGGCCGACGGGCTGAACGGGTCGCGCGGGCGCGGCATGGCGATGGGCACGACCGCCTTGATCCGCCCGGGCCGCGAGGTGAACACCACGACCCGGTCGGCCAGCGCCACCGCCTCGTCGATGTGGTGGGTGACGAACAGCACGGATGCGCCGGACGCGCGCCACACGTCCAGCAGGAAATCCTGCATCTTGCTCCGCGTCTGCACGTCGAGCGCCGCGAACGGCTCGTCCATCAGCAGCACCTTGGGCCGCATCGCGAGCGCGCGCGCCACCGCGACCCGCTGCCGCATGCCGCCCGACAACTCGTCCGGGCGCTTGTCGATGGCCTCCGCCAGCCCCACCCGGGCCAGCGCCTCCCGCGCCGCCGTGCGCCGGGCGTCCGGCGCGTCGCCGCGGATCGACAGCCCGAACGCCACGTTCTGCCCGACCGAAAGCCACGGGAACAGCGAGGTTTCCTGGAAGATCAGGCTGCGGTCCGGCGACGGCGCCTCCACCCGGGCGCCGAACGACCGGATTTCGCCGCCCGTCGCGTCCTGCAGCCCGGCGACCAGGTAAAGCAGCGTGCTCTTGCCGCAGCCGGACGGCCCGAGCAGCACCACGAACTCGCCGGGCGCGATGTCGAGGTCGATGGCCCGCAGCGCCTCGTGCGCGCGGGGCGTATCGGGCGCCCACACCTTGCCGACACCCCGGCAGGCAACCGCGCTAAAGGCCACGCAGCGCCTCCGACCCCTTCGGCACCCAGTACAGCAGCCGGTTTTGCAGCAGGCGCAGCGCGAAGTCGAAGGAGAACCCCAGCACGCCGATCAGCGCGATGGTGAAGAACACCAAGGACGGGTTGAACGTGTTGCGCGCCAGCATGATGACCTGGCCCAGCCCGTAGCCGACGCCCGTGCTTTCGGCGATCAGCACCGCCATCCAGGCGGCGAACAGGTTCATCCGGAGTACCAGCAGCATGCCCGGCAGGATCGCCGGCACGATCACCCGGGCATAGATCTGCCGCTTGCTCGCCCCCATGGTGCGGGCGACGTTGACAAAATTGCGGTTCACCCCGTCGATCTGCGCGATGGTGGACAGCGTCATGTGGAACAGCAGCGCCACGACCACCATGAACACCGCCGGGCGGTTGCCGATGCCGAACATGAAGATCGCCACCGGCAGCCAGGCGATGGGCGACACC
The DNA here is from genome assembly GCA_964236415.1 of uncultured Acetobacteraceae bacterium. Classification (GTDB taxonomy): domain Bacteria; phylum Pseudomonadota; class Alphaproteobacteria; order Acetobacterales; family Acetobacteraceae; genus CAHJXG01. Next base: position 9,030 of record CAXSEX010000089.1, read on the forward strand.
GGCGCCAGCAGGGTGATGGTCGGCAGGGTCAGCCGCTCGAACAGCAGGAAGTAGCGGATCGCGACGCCCAGCGTGACCGACAGCACGGAGGCGATCACGAGGCCGCTCAGCACCCGCCCGATGGTGGCCCCGGCGGTGTAGACCACGGCCAGCGCCGGCGGCGGCCCGGCGTCCATGCCGGCACCGACCTGCCAGCGGCTGATGGTGTTGAAGAACTTGGCCTGCCCGGCGATGTTGCCAAGGAAGACGTGCGGCGGCGGCAGCAGCCGCGGGTCGGCCCAGCCGATTGCCCACAGCACCTCCCAGATGGCGCAGAACATGCCGATGCTGACGGCGGCCCATCCCACCTTGCCCACCCAGGGCGGCAGGCTGGGGCGCCGCAGCGCAAGGGCCGGCGCCTGAAGGGCCGCGGACATGGCGGGGCTACGCCGCCTTGTGTTTCAGCTTGCCGTAAAGCTCCGGGTTCTCCGCGATCACCTGCTCCAGGAAGGTCCAGTCGATCGCCTCCCGCCCGGGCTTCTTCTTGATGTAGCCCATCTCCTGGATCGAGTTCACCCGGTCCAGGATGAACTGCGTCTGGCTGCGCGCATCCACCACGGAGGGCTGCTTGCCCATCGCGATCCGCGCGTTCTCCATGCTGGTCTTGTAGTAGGGGCCGACCAGCGTATCGAGCGTCTTCTGCGGGTCCTGCTCCGCCATCAGCTGAGCCGCCATCATGCCCTTGATCAGGGCGCGCAGCCCGGCCGGGTTCTTCTTGATCAGCTCGTCGCTGACCGCGAGCACGCAGTCGGTGTAGCCCGGCCCATAGATGTCGAGGCCGTCCGACAGCTTCACCGCCCCCTTCACATCGTTGAGCAGCGCCGTGCCGTACGGCTCGATGGTGCAGAGCATGTCGAGCGACCCGGCGCGGAACGCCTCCACCGCTTCCGGCGTGTTGCCCATGTAGCGCACGTTGACGTCCTTGAAGGACACCCCGTTCTTCTTGAACCAGTCGTACGGCAGCACCTCCAGCGTGTCGAGCTGGAACGTGCCGAGCGTCTTGCCCTTCAGCTTGGCCGGCGTGTCCAGCCCCGGCTGCGCCACCAGCACGCAGCCCTCGATGCCGCCGCCCGCCACAATCTTCACCGGGGCGCCGGCGTCATACAGCGCCACGAAGCTGGTGTAGGGCATCAGCCCGGCATCCACCTGGCCTGCGCCCAGGAACGTCACCTGCTCGGCAAAGGTCGGCGTCGGCACGAAGTCCAGGATCAGCCCGTCGCGCTGCGCCGTCTGCAGCGCGTTGGCCAGGTAGAAGTTCAGGTTGCAGAAGCCGGACCCGAAGGTCGAGCTGATGTGGCTTTCCGCCGCCCGCGCCCCGTGGCTGCACGCCATCAGGCTGACCGCGCCGAGTGCCGCGCCCTTCAGCGCCGCCCGCCGGCTGACCGGCCCATTCCACGCGGACGTGCAGGCGAGTGTGCTGGCCATGCCGGGACCCCTTCCACGAATCTGGTGCAGGGGGACACAGCAAGCGCCGTGCCATCACCCCGCCAAGACGCGCTCCATGGCCGCCGCCTGGAGGACGCGCCAGTCGGCCAGCCGAGGCCCCACGATCTGCAAGCCCACCGGCAGCCCATCCCGCCCGGCGCCGCACGGGATGCTGATGGCCGGCGTGCGCGCGTGGTTGAACAGCGGCGTGAACGCGGCGTGGTCGCGGTGCGCCGCCGGGCGCCCGCCCACCATCTCCGGGTCCAGCCGGTCCGCGGGCCAGGCCACGCAGGCAACGGTCGGGCACAGCAGCAAGTCCCAACTGGCAAAAAAACGGGCGATGCTTGAGGCGATGCGCAAGCTGAAAGCATGTGCGCCCGCGACCTCGGCGCTGGTCCGCCGGAGGCCGCGCTCGATCTGCATGCCGACGTGCGGATCGAACAGCTCCGGCGCGGCCCGCCACCGCGCGCCGAACAGGTCGGCCAGCCCGGCATCCTCGATGGCCAGGATGCGCGCCTCCGCCGTGCCAGGCGGCCATTCGGGATCGGCCGCCGCGATTGTCAGACCGCCCCGGCGCAGGGCGGCGACGGCCGCGTCCACCGCCGCCCGCACGTCCGCGTCCAGCAGCAGGCCAAGCCCGAGCTGCGGGCTGTAGGCGATCCGCAGCCGTTCAATGGGCGGCCCGGGCGGCGCCGGGTCCTGGCAAAGCGGATCGTCCGGGTGCATCCCGGTGATCGCCGCGAACAGCGCCCGCGCGTCGGCCACCGTCCGCCCCATCGTGCTTGTGCAGGCGATGCCCGGCAAGGTGCCCGGGAAGCCCCAGGGGTCGGGCACGGCGCCGGGGCTGGGCTTGAAGCCTACCGCGCCGACATGGGCGGGCGGACGCCGGCACGAGCCGCCGCCATCGCCGCCCAGCGCCGCCACTGCCATGTCCGCCGCCAGCGCCGCCGCGCACCCGCCCGACGACCCGCCCGGCGTCCGCGACAGGTTTCGCGGGTTGAGCGTTTGGCCATGAAGCCGGTTGTCGGTGATCTCCTTCGCGCCGAACTCCGGCATATTGCCGATGCCGATGACCACAGCACCTGCCTGGCGCATCCGCTCGACCGGCAGCGCGTCGCGCGGGGGCCGGAACTCCCGGAACAGCGGCGACCCCTGGGTGATCCGCCGCCCGGCGACCCAGATCGAATCCTTCACCACCACGGGCACGCCGGCCAGCGGCAGCGCCTCGCCTGCCGCGACCCGGCGGCGCAACGCCGCCGCCTCGGCCTGCGGCGCGGCCTCGTGGTGGTCCACCAGGGCGTTCACCGCCGGGTTGGCGCGCCGGATTTGAGCGAGAAAGGCGTCGATCACCTCGACGGGATCGGCCCGCCCCGCCCGCACCGCCGCGGCGATGGCCGGCGCGTCCCAGCGCAACGGGTCAGGGCCGCTCATCCCGGGATGAAACGGTTGAGATCGCCTCCATCCAAGCGCACGGACTGCGCCGCCACCCGCCGGTTCGCGTCCAGCAGCCAGGGCGTCGCCACGGCCGCCCGCCCGGCTTGGAGCGCGTAGTCGCGCCGGAAGCCCGGCATGACCGCCGCCGCCTCGGCCCGCAGCGCGGCCTCGTCGATCGTGGTGATCCGGCCGGCGTCCAGCACCAGCCTGCCGCCCGCCACGACGCTGTGCACGCCGCGGCCAGATTCGGCGAACACCACCTGGCGCGCGGCGCTGTTGAGCGGCACGTAGGCGATGTCGCGCAAATCCAGCATCACGAGGTCGGCCTGCATCCCCGGCGCGATGGCCCCGACCTCGCCGGCCAGGCCCAGGGCCTGCGCGCCGCCCACCGTCGCCGCGCGGATCGCCGCCGCTGCATCGACGCCGGTGGGGCTGGGATCGGCGGCGGCGGCCAGCAAGCAGAGCAGCTTCATGGCCGTGAACAGTAACCGGGGCAGATTCCCGGGCGATCAAACCGCGGTTGCGGCCTGACGGACGA
>CAXSEX010000090.1:0-12417 GCA_964236415.1 uncultured Acetobacteraceae bacterium
GACGCTCGACGCCCGGCTGCAGCGGACGGCCGAGTCGCGGCTTGCGGCCGTGCTTGACGGCCCCGGCGCTTCCGCGGGGGTGGGGCAGGGGGCCGTGGTGGTGCTGGACGCCGCAAGCGGCGCCGTGCGCGCGATGGTCGGCGGGCGGGACTGGCGCGCCAGCCCCTTCAACCGCGCGACCGCCGCCCGGCGCCAGCCTGGGTCGGCGTTCAAGCCCATCGTGTGGCTTGCCGCCCTGGAGCACGGCCTGCGCCCGGACGACACAGTGCTGGACGCGCCGCTGCGCATCGGCGGCTGGGCGCCGCAGAACTTCGACGGCGCGTTCCGCGGCACGGTGACGTTGGAGGAGGCGCTGGCGCAGTCCCTGAACACGGCGGCGGTCCGGGTCATGCAAGGGGCCGGCGGCCCGCGCGCCGTCATCGCGGTGGCGCGGCGCCTGGGCATCGCCGGCAGCCTGCCCGATGATCTGTCCTTGGCCCTCGGCACCGGCGAGGTCGGCTTGCTGGAGCTGTCCGCGGCCTATGCCACCCTGTTCAACGGCGGCCGGGCCGTGACGCCCCACGCCATCGACGCGGTCGAGGCCGAACGACGCACCATGCGCGCGCCATGGCCCAGCGGGGACCGCGTGGTCGATCCCGACCTGGCCGCGGCCATGGCGCGCATGATGGCGGCCGTGGTGTCCCGCGGCAGCGGGCGGGCGGCGGCGGTGCCGGGCAAGCTGACGGCCGGCAAGACCGGGACGACGCAGGACTACCGCGACGCCTGGTTCGTGGGCGCCGTGGGCGGCGCCGTCATCGGCGTTTGGCTGGGCAACGACGACGGCCGCCCCATGAAGGCCGTTTCCGGCAGCGGCCTGCCGGCAAGGCTGTTCCGGGATATCGCGCTGGAGTTGCGTTAGGCGCTCGCGGTTATGGCGATCCGCCGGTCTGGAGCTTGTCGAGGCTGACTTGGTTCGTCAATTCGTAGGCGTCGGCCAGCAGCATGAGCCGGGCGGTGTTGGGCAGCTTGCGAAAGGCCTCAAGCAGCAGGAACTCCTCGTTGGAAGGGGCAGGGATGGGCGCGCCTTCGCCACCCTCCAGCAGCATGCCGATCGGCACGTTCAGCGTCTGCGCCAGCCGGATCAGCCGGGACGTTTCCGGAAAGCAGGTGCCCCAGATCCAGGCATGCACGGCGACGCGCGAAACGTGCATCGTCCGCGCCAAGCCGGCCTGCGTCAGCTTCCGCTCCGCCATGATGCGGCTCAGGTTGTGGCGGAACCGGTCGCGGGACGGATCGGATCGCGGCTCCGCTTCATCGGGCCAGCCGTTGAGCACCATCGACTGCGGCGCGTCCTTCAAGGCCCCCCCGTTTCCCGCAGCTCCAGGGGCGCAAGCCGGCTTGGCCCGTTTGGTTTGGCTCGGCATCCCACGAAACCCCCTCCATCTGCCTCACATTCCTGTGACACCTTATACCATCGTTACGCTATCGGTATATAGGATATTCTATTCATAGGTTTGTGACTGCTGGAGCGGCGGCGGATCGCCTTGCTGCCCTGGCCGGCTCAGCGTGGGCCGGCCCAGGCGCGGGCTGGCGTCAGCCCGGCTGGACCGGACCCAGCGTGCCGTCAAAGGCTGCCGCCCAGGCCTGGAACATCGCGTCCTGATTGAAGTCCTGTTCCGCCTTGGCGCGATTGGCCGCACCCAACGCCCGGCGCAGCCCGGCCTGCGCCAGCAACGCCCGCAGCCCCGCCGCCAGCGCCGCATCGTCCAGCGCCGTGACGTAGGGAGCGTTGGCGGCTGCCAGCATCGAGCGGGTATCGCCCACATCGGTCGCCGCCACCGGCAACCCGGCTGCCATGGCTTCCAGCAGCGACAAGGGCATCTGCTCCGTGTCAGACGACATGGCAAACACGTCCAACTGCTTGAACAATCGTGCAGGATCAGCGACGTGCCCAGCGAAGCGGACGCGGCCGGCGATGCCAAGCTCTTGCGCCAAGCCCTCCAGCGCCGGGCGTTCCGGGCCGTCGCCGGCGATGACGAGGCCAGCCGGCCCGTCCGACGCCGCCAGGGCGAAGACGCGCAGCAACCGAGAAATGTTCTTCTCCGGCCGCAGCGCCGCGACGGTGCCGACCACCGGGCCGGGCCACCCGCCCGGCTGCAACGGCCCGGCGAACCGGGCGAGGTCGATGCCGTTCGGCACGTAGCGCAGGCACCGCGGGTCCATGCGCCAAACGCCGGTTGCGATCTCCCACAGCGTGCGGGACGGCAGCACGACGGTGCGCCGGCGCAGGACGAGGCGCCGCAGCCGCGCCCGGCGCGGCAGCCGTCCGCCCCGGTCGTCCGGCCCGAACCCGTCCTCGACGTGCACCTGGCGCACGGCCGGGGCCAGGTTGGCGACGGACCACTCGATGCTGCCCCAGTTGCTGGTCACCAGCAGGTTTGGTCGCAGCCGCCGCAGCACGCTCCGGAAACGCAGGACGTTGCCCAGCGTGTCGCCTTTGCGCACCGTAACGGACGGGAACTCGATATCGAGCGCCGGGTCCAGCCGTTCCCGGCAGGACAGGTCGCCGTCCATCGCGATGACCGCGTGGCGCCACCGCCGGCCGAAATGGTTGGCGATGGCGGCGAACCGCACCTGCACCCCGCCCACCGCAAAGGTGGGAAACACGTGCAGGATCAGCGGTGGGCTGGTCGGGTGCGGCATCATGGGCTTTGCGCGGGGCGTCATGGCCTATCGCTATCGCATCAAAGTTGCAAGACAGGCATCTTTGCATGTCAATCTCGGAAATGCCTGGCAGCCTGGGGCAACCTGACGGGTGCCACTCTGAACTTGTTGTATTATCGATTGGAATCAGGAAGAGTGCGATTGCGGGAGCGCCCGTTCGCATCGCCTGTATTTCAGCCCCGTGTGTTGCAGCCCCGTGCCGCCCTTGGTCATGGGAGCCTCGACGATGCCTGGCGCCTGATCTGTGCCGAATGCAAAGAGCCGGAACAGCTCGCAACGCGCTCCAGCACTCCGCGCTGTATGCATTCTGCAACGTTCCTCCGGGTGGGCGTGCGGCACGGGACGCCCTTGTCCTGTCAGGCGATGGGCTGCGCGGCTGGCTGCTGGATGGGCTGCGGCGTGCGGCGCAGCCCGCACAGCGCCTGCAGGATGTCGGCGTCGTCGCACACGCCCTCGAACTGCTCCCCCGACGCCAGCAGCACCGGATGGCCGCTCGCCTGGCGCAATTGCACCATCAGCCGCAGCGGGAAGCTGTGCGGCACGACCAGAAGGCCGGGCGGCACGCGCTGTCCGGCATCGTAGCCATGAAGCGGCATCACTGCCAGCCTCTCGCCTCCCAGGAACGCCTGGTCCGGACGGCCGCGGCCGTCGAGCGTCAGGCGGTAGCGCCGGTCAGGGTCCAGCCACACGCCGTCGCCTTCCCGATGCAGCGCATGGCTGTGCCGCATCACCGTTTCCGCCCGCAGCACGGTCAGCGGATTCAGGTGCCGGACGAACTGCGCCACGTAATCGTCGGCCGGGCGCAGCACGATGTCCTCGGCCGTGCCGGTCTGCACGATCCGGCCGCCCTCCATGATGGTGACGCGGTTGCCGATCTTCACGGCCTCGTCGAGATCGTGGCTGACGAACAGGATGGTCCTCTTGACCTTCGCTTGCAGGTCAAGAAGCTCGTCCTGCAGCTTGCCGCGGATCAGCGGGTCGAGCGCGGAGAACGGCTCGTCCATCAGCAGGATGTCGGCGTCGGTGGCGAACGCCCGCGCCAGGCCGACGCGCTGCTGCATGCCGCCGGAAAGCTCGTGCGCGTAGCGGTCGGCCCATTGGTCGAGGCCCACCAGGCCGAGCTTCTCATCGACCGCCCGTCGCCGCTCCGCCGGCGGGACGCCGCGCAATTCAAGGCCCAGGCCGACGTTCTCCCGCACGGTGCGCCACGGCAGCAGAGCGAACTGCTGGAACACCATGGCGACGCGCAGCAGCCGGGCGCGGCGCAGCGTGGCGGCGTTGCAGGAAGCGAGGTCCACCATATCGTCGGCGCGCCCGTCTTCGCCAGCAAGCAGCACCTGGCCGCGCGTCACCTTGCTCAGGCCGTTCGCGGCCCGCAGCAGCGTGGACTTGCCGGACCCCGACAAGCCCATCAGCACGGAAATCTCACCTGGCGCCACGGCAAGGTTGGCGCCGCAGACCCCGGCGACCACGCCGGTCTCCCGCAGGATGTCCGCCCGCGTGCGCCCCTGGTCCACCAGGCGCAGCGCCGCCTCCATGCGGGCTGCCTGCCGGCGTGCCGACCCGGCCTCGAACAGGACATCGACGCCGCGGAACTCGATGGCGGGCGGCATCACGCGCGCTCCCGCTCGGTGGGGCGGCAGACCCGGTCCAGGATGATCGCCAGCAGCACGATGACCAGCCCGGCCTCGAACCCGGTATCGACCCGCACCGTGTTGAGCGCCCGCACCACCGGCACGCCGAGTCCCCCCGCGCCGACCAGCGCCATGCGTCTTAAGAAGATCGATGCCGGACGCGATTCAGGCGCCCACGGGGAGCTTGTTGTCGCTCATCCAATCGTCGAACTGGTCCATGGGGCCCTCTTCCGCTGAGCCTTCAGGGCTGCCCTGGCCAGCCCGCAACCTTAATCAGCGATTCAACATCGTGGGAAGCGCCTTTTCTCCCCATCGCCGCCCGCATCGGCGTCCACGGGAGCGATCCCATGCGCGCATTGGGTGGCCGCTCGGGGACAGGCGGGCGCTTGAAGGGTCGGCGCCTTTAATTTGACACCAAGTAAGCCTCCCTTCGGCGTCATGATAATGTCAGGCCTGGGCCGCGAGAATGGCTGCGCAGCGGTCGGGCACCACACGCCACCTGAAAGCGTTTGCGTGGCGTCCGGCTGCGTCGAAGCGCCGAATTGAGGAGAAACATGGCGGAGGTTTATGACTACGTGATCGTTGGCGCCGGCTCGGCCGGGTGCGTCCTGGCGAACCGGCTGACGGAGGATGGCGCGTCCACGGTCCTGCTGCTGGAGTATGGCGGTTCCGACGCTTCCGTGCTGATCCAGATGCCGAGCGCGCTGTCCATCCCGATGAACATGCCGAAATACGACTGGTCCTACGAGACCGAGCCGGAGCCGCATCTGGGCGGGCGCCGGCTGCATACGCCGCGCGGCAAGGTGCTGGGCGGGTCGTCATCCATCAACGGCATGGTGTACGTGCGCGGCAACCCGCTGGATTTCGACCGATGGGAGGGGGAGGGCGCGGCCGGCTGGAGCTTCAAGCACGTGCTGCCGTACTTCCGCCGGGCCGAAACGCTGGAGGAAGGGGGCGACGAGTACCGCGGCGACGCCGGGCCGCTGCATACCCGCTACGGCACGCTGGAGAACCCGCTGCACGCCGTGTGGCTCGAAGCGGCGCGGCAGGCCGGCTATCCCGCGACCGCGGACTACAACGGCCACCAGCAGGAAGGGTTCGGTCGGATGGGCATGACGGTGCACAACGGCCGCCGATGGAGCGCCGCCAGCGCCTATCTCAAGCCGGCCCTGCCCCGCCCCAACCTGTCCGTCGTCACCCATGCCCTCGCCTCCGCGGTGCTGTTCGAGGAACGGCGCGCCGTCGGCGTCCGTTACCGGCGCGGCGACGCGAACCACCTGGCCCGGGCACGGCGCGAGGTGATCCTATGCGGCGGCCCCATCAACTCGCCGCAGTTGCTGAAGCTTTCAGGCGTCGGCCCGGCACAGGAACTGGCGCAGTATGGCATCCCGCTGGTGCACGACCTGCCGGGCGTGGGGGAGAACCTGCAAGACCACCTGGAATTCTATTTCCAGGTCGCGTGCAAGGAGCCGGTGACGCTGTACTCGATCATGAATCCCTGGTCGAAGGCGATGATCGGCGCGCGCTGGATGCTGCGCCATGATGGGCTGGGCGCCACCAACCATTTTGAAAGCTGCGGCTTCATCCGCAGCCGCCCCGGCATCCGCTGGCCGGACATCCAATACCACTTCCTGCCCGTGGCGGTGACGTACGACGGCAAGGTCAAGGCGTCCGGCCACGGGTTCCAGGCGCATGTCGGCCCGATGCGCTCAAAGAGCCGCGGCCGGGTGTCACTGGCCGCGGCCGACCCGCGGGCGAAGCCGAGCATCCGGTTCAACTACATGAGCCACCCCGACGACTGGGCGGAGATGCGCGCTTGCGTGCGGCTGACCCGGGAGATCTTCGCCCAGCCGGCGTTCGAGCGGTTCCGCGGCGAGGAACTGCAGCCCGGCGCTGGGGTGCAGACGGACGAGCAGATCGACGCCTTCATCGCGCAAAAGGTCGAGAGCGCCTACCACCCCGCCGGCACGTGCCGGATGGGCCGCGTGGACGACCCGATGGCGGTGGTGGACCCAGAAACCCGGGTGATCGGGTTGGAAGGGTTGCGGGTGATCGACTCCTCGATCATGCCCTTGGTCACCACCGGCAACCTGAACGCGCCGACCATCATGATCGGCGAGAAGGGCGCGGACCACGTTTTGGGCCGCTCGCCGCTCGCCGCGTCCAACAGCCCGGTTTACGTGGCGGAGAACTGGGAGGCGGCGCAGCGCTGAGGCTACGCCGCCGCGCGCTCAAGCAGCCCGTGCACGTACGCCGCGAAGGAGCGCCAAGCCTCGACGTGGAACCGCGCCGCATCCCGCCGCCAGAGCACGATTTCCGCCTTGCCGAACACGGTCCGGGTGCACATGCCGACCGGGAACGCCGTGGGGTGCAGGTCGAGCGGGCAGCCCGCCGCGAGCGCGTCCACAGCCCCCGATCCTTCCAGCACCAGCCCGACCTGGCGGTGCCCGATGTCAACCACCGAAGCGCCCGGAACTGCCGTGTCCGCGTCCAGCGTGCCGGGCGGCGCCAACAGCAGCCACTCGTCCGGCCCGAGCCACAGCGCCGAGCGCCCGTCCGCTTCCGCGGCCCGGCACGGCTGCGTCGGCAGCGCCAGGCCGAACGCCGCGCCCAGCGCCGCCGGGTCGCCGCGCAGCGACAGCCGTGCCATGTCCGTGGCTGGCCGCAGAGAAAGCCGGCCCGGCACGACGACCCGGGCCGCGCCATCCAACGGCCCGGACAGGCCGCCCGGCATCGCGTCCGCCGGCCGCAGGCGGTCCGGCGCGATGGTGTCAGGCATTGAGCCGCACTCCTTCCGGGTCGAGGAACACCGGACCCGTGACGCGGACCGGCATGGCCCCGCCCACCCGTTGCACATACAAGGTCTCGCCCCGGCGCGCCCGCCCGTCGGCCAGCATGGCGAGCGCGATGGAATGGCCCAGCGTTCCTTCCCCATACGACGACGTGACGTGCCCAAGCGAGCGCGTGCCCGGCGGGGCCGCCGCGTGCTCCGTCAGCTGCGCGCCTTCCTCCAGCACGTAGCCGGGATCGGCGGTCAGCAGCCCTACCAATTGCCGCCGACCCGCCGCCGTCATGTCCGGGCGGCCCAGCGATCGCTTGCCAACGAAGTCCTGCTTCGCCTTGCCGACCGCCCAATCGAGGCCGAGGTCGCCCAGCGTCGCCGTTCCGTCGCTTTCCTGGCCCACGATGATGTAGCCCTTCTCCGCCCGCAGCACGTGCATCGCCTCCGTGCCATAGGCGCAGCCGCCGAGCGCCTCCACCCGGGCGTGCAGGGCCTCCCACACCGCCGCAGCATGGCCGGCGGGCACGTTCACCTCGAAGCCAAGCTCGCCGGTGAAGCTGACGCGGAACAGCCGCATGGGGACGCCCTTGATGCTGCCCACGGCCACGCTCATGTGCGGCATGGCGGCGGCCCCGATGTCCAGCCCGTCCACCAGCGGCGCCAGCACGTCCCGGGCGCGGGGACCTTGCACGGCCAGCACCGCCCACTGCTCGGTGACGCTGGTCAGCCACACGCGCAGGTCTGGCCATTCCGTTTGCAGGAAGTCCTCCATCAGCGCCAGCACGCGCGGCGCGCCGCCGGTCGTGGTGGTGACGTGGAAGCGGTCGGGCGCCAGGCGGCCGGCCACGCCGTCATCCAGCAGGAAGCCGTTCTCCCCCAGCATCAGCCCGTAGCGGCAGCGCCCGGGCGCCAGCTTGGTCCAGGCGTTCACGTACATGCGGTTCATGAACTCGGCCGCGTCCGGCCCCACGACCTCGATCTTGCCAAGCGTCGAGGCGTCGAACAGGCCCACGGCGGCGCGCACCGTGCGGCATTCCCGAGCCACGGCCTCGTGCATGGTCTCCGACCCCCGTGGGAAGAAGCGGGCGCGCTTCCACAGCCCGACATCCTCGAACACCGCGCCGTGCGCCGCCGCCCAGCCGTGGATCGGCGTTGTGCGAACGGGGTCGAACAGCACGCCGCGGCTATAGGCGGCGAGCGTGCCGAACGTCACCGGCGTGTAGGGCGGGCGAAAGGTGGTGAGGCCGACCGCAGGCACCGGCCGGCCCAGCTCCGCCGCCACGATCGACAGGGCATTCATGTTGCTGGTCTTGCCTTGGTCGGTCGCCATGCCGGTGGTGGTGTAACGCTTGACGTGCTCGATGCTGTGGAAACCCTCCTGCGTCGCGAGCAGCAGGTCCTTGCTGGTCACGTCGTTCTGGAAATCGACAAAGGCGCGGCGCTGCTTGCGCCGGGCCGGCTCTGGCGCCGTCCACTGGGCGGTCATCGTGCCCTCCACCCGGCGCCGCGCCAAAGCCGGGGCGTCGAACCCGGCCTCGTGCGCCGCCGTGCTTCCGGCCATGGCGCCGTCGAGCAGCGCGTCCTCCAACCCGTGCACGCCGCGGCATGCGCCCGCAGACCGCTCCGCCGCCACGGACTCGCCCGGCAAAAAGGTCTCTGTCGCCGCGTCGTAGCGCAGCTTGCCGCGCGACTGCGAGAACAGGTGCAGGGAGGGCGTCCAGCCGCCGCTCATGCCCAGCAGGCTGCAACGCACCCACTCGCGGCTCCGCACCCGGCCAGCGGCATCGACGTGGCCCACGATGGCCACCCGGACGCCGCGCCGCCCGCGGGTCGCCAGCACCTGCATGCCCGTTTCCACCCGGATGCCGGCGGCACGGGCGGCGGCGGGAAGCGGCCCGTCCGCCACCGGGCGCGCGTCGGCGATCAGCGCCACCTCCACGCCGCACGCCTGCAAATCAAGCGCCGCGCGGTAGGCGGTGTCGCTGGTGGTGGCGATCACCGCGCGCCGGCCGGGCGCTGCGCGGTAGCGCACGGCGTAGGTGTGGGCGGCGTCGGCTAGCATGACGCCGGGCCGGTCGTTGCCGGGGAACACCAGGGGACGCTCGATGGCGCCGGCGGCGATCACCACCTGCTTGGCGCGCACCTGCCACAGGCGCTCCCGCGGCAGCGCCGGGTCGGGGTGGGGCAGGTGGTCGGTCAGCCGCTGGGCCAGGCCGATCATGTTGTCGGGATACCAGCCGAACGCCGTGGCGCGTGTCAGCAGCGTGACATCAGGCCGCGCCGCAAGTGCGCCGACCTGAGTGGCCACCCAATCTGCCGCCGCCACCCCGTCGATCCGTGCGCTGCGGTCTGCGAGCAGGCTGCCGCCGAAGCGGGGCTGCTCGTCGCACAGGATCACGCGCGCGCCAGCTTGGGACGCCGCCGCGGCGGCGGCAAGCCCGGCCGGGCCGGAGCCGACCACCAAAACGTCGCAATGCGCGTAGCGGCTGGCATAATGGTCCGGGTCCGCCACCTCCGGCGCGCGGCCCAGCCCGGCGGCGCGGCGGATCAGCGGCTCGTACAGCTTGGCCCACGCGCCTTCCGGCGCCATGAACGTCTTGTAGTAGAACCCCGCCGAAAGCACCGGCGCCGCCGCGTCATTCACCGCCCCCACGTCGAAGCCGAGCGAGGGGAAGCGGTTTTGGCTGTGCGCCACCAGGCCGTCATAAACTTCTACTTGTGTCGCCCGCAGGTTCGGCGTGCGCGCGCCGCCGCCCCGGTCCACCTCGACCAAAGCGTTCGGCTCCTCCGACCCGGCCGCCAGCGGGCCGCGCGGGCGGTGGTACTTGAACGACCGACCCATCAGCCGCACGCCGTTCGCCAGCAAAGCAGAGGCGAGGGTGTCGCCGGGTTCGCCCTGGTAGGTGCGGCCGTCGAAGCTGAATCGGATGCTCATGCCTGGCCCCATTGCTCGGTGTCGCTCCGCATGGAGGGCGCGTCCAGGCTCTCGGTGGTGGGCGTGCCGTGCGGACGGGCAGCGCTGGGCAGATAGCTTGCGGTGAAGCGGTCGGTGTGGGTGTTGCGCAGCGCGTTGAAGAACCGCCCGCAGCCGTGGGTGTGCCGCCACCGCTCGGCGTGGTCGCCCTTGGGATTGGTGCGGGCGTACAGGAACTCGCCCCAGGCATGATCGTCGAGCGACCCGGGGTCAGCCGGGCGCGCGATATGCGCCTCGCCGGCGTAGGTGAACTCCGCCTCCGGCCGGGCGCCGCAGACGGGGCAGGGGATCAGCAGCATCTAATGCGCCACCGCTGCCGCCGCGGCCTCGTCGATCAACTGCCCCGTCCGGAAGCGGTCGAGCGCGAAAGGCGCGTTGATCGGGTGCGGCGCGTCGTGCGCCATGGTGTGCGCGAACACATGGCCCGACCCCGGCGTCGCCTTGAACCCGCCGGTGCCCCAGCCGCAGTTCACGTACAGGCCCGGCACCGGCGTCTTGCCGATGATCGGGCTGCGGTCCGGCGTCACATCGACGATGCCGCCCCAGTTGCGCAGCATCCGCATCCGCCGGAACTGCGGGAACAGCTCGCAGATGGCGTCCAGCGTGTGGGTCGCGATGTGCAGGCCGCCCTGCTGGCTGTAGCTGGTGTAGGCGTCGGTGCCCGCGCCGATCACCAGCTCGCCCTTGTCGGACTGACTGATGTAGGCGTGGATCGTGTTGGACATCACGACGCAGGGAAAGCACGGCTTCACGGGTTCGCTGACCAGCGCCTGCAGCGGGTAGCTTTCCAGCGGCATCCGCACGCCGGCCTGCGCCATGACGACGCTGGTGTGGCCAGCCGCGACGACGCCGACGCGCCGGGTCGCGACGGTGCCGCGGGTGGTGTCCACCCCGCACACCGCGCCGCCCGCGTCCCGCCGGATGCCCGTCACCTCGCAGTTCTGCACGATGTCCACGCCCAGCGCGCTCGCCGCCCGGGCATAGCCCCAAGCGACCGCATCATGCCGCGCCGTCCCGCCCCGGCGCTGCAAGGCCGCGCCCAGCACCGGGTAGCGCATCCCCGCATCGAGGCTCAGCGGCGGGCAATGGGCCTGCGCCTGCTCCGGCGACAGCCAATCGTTGTCCACGCCGGCCAACTGGTTTGCGTACACATGACGCTTGCCCACCTGCACGTCGTGCACGGTGTGGGCCAGCATCATCACGCCGCGCGGCGAGAACATGACGTTGTAGTTCAGCTCGCGCGACAGCCCCTCCCACAGCTTGACCGCATGGTCGTACAGCGCGGCGCTTTCTTCCATCAGGTAGTTGCTGCGGATAATCGTCGTGTTGCGCCCGGTGTTGCCGCCGCCGAGCCAGCCCTTCTCCAGCACCGCCACCCGGCGGATGCCGTGCTGCTTCGCCAGGTAGTAGGCGGTTGCCAGACCGTGCCCGCCCGCGCCGACGATGACGGCGTCGTAGGCAGGGGCCGGGCGGTCTGGGGAGCGCCAATGCTCGGTCCAGCCGGATTGGCCGCGGATGGCCTCGCGAGCCAGGCGGGCAGCGGAAAAATGCTTCATGCGTCATTCTCGCCACGGCGGCGGCGTCGCGCTTGCCTGGCCGCGACGCGCCGCTTGCCTGATTGCGTCAGGTTTCCGGGAGGTCAAGCCATCCAGGATTTCACGACATCCGGGTGCTGGCTGACCCACTCCGCCGCGGTCTTGGCGGGATCGACCCCGCTCGCCTGGTTCTGCATCATCAGGCCCTGCTCCTCCGGGAGCGACAGCTTGAAGCGGGTCAGCATGGCATGGACCTCCGGCATGTCCTTGGCCAGGCCCTTGCGCGCCACGTTGTTCACCGTCTCGTCGCCGCCGAACACGGATTTCGGGTCAGCAAGGTACCTCAACTTGAAGGCGGCCCACATCCAATGCGGCGTCCAGCCGGTGACGACGACCGGCTGCTTGCGCGACACCGCGTCCTTCAGCGCCGCCACCATGGTCGCGTCGCTGCCATCGACCAACTGCATCGGCGCCAGGCTGTACTCGGTCATCGCCTTCTCGGACGCGCGCATCAGCCCGGCGCCGGGGTCGATGCCGATGATCTTGCCGCCGAACATCGAGGCGTTCGCCTTCACGTCTGCAATCGAATCGACCGTCACGTAATCCGGCACCACCCAGCCGATCCTGGCGCCCTCGATGTTCGGCCCCAGTACGTCCACCTTGTTTTTCAGCTTGGCGTAGTAGGCTGCGTGCGTCGCCGGCAGCCAGGCCGCGACCATGCAATCCGCGTCGCCGGACGCCACGGCTTCCCACATCGCAGCCCCCGACACCGGGGTCAGCCGCGTGTCG
>CAXSEX010000091.1:0-12162 GCA_964236415.1 uncultured Acetobacteraceae bacterium
GTTCGCCGGCTGCGCCGTGATCATCAGCCACGACCGCTGGTTCCTGGACCGCCTGGCCACGCACATCCTGGCCTTCGAGGGCGACAGCCACATCGAATGGTTCGAGGGCAACTTCCAGGCCTACGAGGCGGACAAGCGACGACGGCTCGGCGCCGAGGCGACCGAGCCGCACCGGATCAAGTACCGGCCGCTCGCCCGCTAAACCGCACCTGGCGGCGCCGTCGTGAACCCGGCCTGGGTGATCCGGACCGGACGGATGGTGCTGTCGCCTGTGGGCTGGCAGGACCTGCCGGACCTGCGGGCATTGAAGGGCAACCCCCTGGTGTTCGCGCACATGCTCGGCGGCGTGCGGTCGCCGGGCCAGGTCGCGGAGGAACTGGCGCAGGACATCGCGTTCTGGCCGGTGCACGGGGTCGGCATGTGGCTGGCGCGGGATGCGCCGGGCCAGCCCGCCCTCGGCCTGACCGGCGTGCATGAACGCCCGGACGGCCGCGGCATGGGGCTGCGCTTCGCCTTCCGGCCAGAGGTGCGGGGGCGCGGGCTGGCGCGGGAGGCCGCCGGGGCGGCGCTGCGGTTCGCCCACGGCCAGGCCGGGCTGCGCCGGGTGATCGCGGTGGCGCGGGACAGCAACTTCTCGTCCCGCGTCCTGCTCGGCGCCATCGGCATGCGCCCGTGCGACGCCTTTGAGCGCGACGGCCACCCCATGCTGGTGTTCGAAAGCGTGGCTACGCGGCCGCCTGCTGGCGCATGGCGTTGATCAGGGCGCCCACGTCGTTGTTGTTGCGGGAGATGTAGGCCGCGTAGTCGCTGCGCTGGGTCACGCGCAGGCTGATGCCCTCGGCGATCACGTCGATGATCTTGGGCCGGCCTGTTGCCTGGCTGACCACCCACTGCACATTGTTCGGCTGCTGGTTCGGGCGGCGGATCACCGTGCCCACCATGCTGTTGCCGTCCTGCTGGGTCGTGGTGGTCGGGTTGAAGGTGACGCCCTGGAACTGGCCGAGCTTGCCGCCGATGTTGTTCAGCAGCACGGCGTGGAACAACTGGGTGAACTGCTGCTGCTGCTGGGGCGTCGCGGTGCGCCAGTAGCGGCCGAGGCAGAAGCGGCCGATGCCCTCCACGTCCACGGATTCCTCGATGAGCGGGCCGAGCCGGCGCTTCTTCTCCTCGTAGGAGCCGGGGCCGTTCACGATGGCGGCCAGCGCGTTGCCGAGCTGCACCACAAAGGCGGTGGCGTCTCCGGCCGGCTGTGCCCAGGCGCTTGCCCAAGGCCGGGTGGCGAGAACCGCCGTGGCGGCCACGGAGTAGGTCAGGAGGTCACGGCGTGTCAGCATGGCTGGCCTCTGCTTTCGATGATCATGTGGCGGTTCTACGGCATAGGGTTTATGGTCCCACAGCCACACCTGCGGAACGTGCAGCGCCGCATGACGTTGCGCAGCGGCCGCGCTTTACCAAGTGGGCGTGGACAGCGCGCCGCACCAGCATAGCCGGGATTGCATCATGAACCAGATCACCGCCCATCCCCCCGAGGCCGAGGCGCCCGCGACGCTGGAGCGTTGGCTGACCGGTCCCCGCTTTGCCGGGTTGCCCGCCCGCTCCGCCGCCTTGCCGGCGCCTGCGCTGTCCTTCGAGTTCTTCCCGCCGAAGAACGACGCGCTTGAGGCGCAGCTTTGGACCTGCATCCGCCGGCTGGAGCGGCTGGCGCCGCGTTTCGTGTCCGTCACCTATGGCGCAGGCGGCTCGACACAGGCCCGCACCCACGCGACGGTCAGCCGGCTGGTGAAGGAAACCGGCCTGACGCCGGCGGCGCACCTCACCTGCGTCGGCGCGTCGCGCGGGGAGGTCGATGACGTGGCCCGGCAGTACTGGGACGCCGGCGTGCGGCACATCGTGGCGCTGCGCGGCGACGCGCCGCCGGGCCAGGAGTATGCGCCGCATCCGGAGGGCTACGCCTATGCCGCCGACCTGGTGGCCGGACTGCGCCGGGTGGCGGACTTCGAGGTGTCCGTCGCGGCATATCCCGAAATGCACCCGACGGCGCTCAACGCCGATCATGACCTGGATAACCTGAAGCGCAAGCTCGACGCCGGGGCGGCTCGGGCGATCACCCAGTACTTCTTCGATGGCACGATCTTCCTGCGCTTCCTGGACCGGGCGCTGGCGGCCGGGATCACCGCGCCCATCGTGCCCGGCATCATGCCGGTGTCCAACTATGCCCAGGCGGCGAAGTTCAGCGCCATGTGCGGCACGAGCGTGCCGGATTGGCTCGGCGCCATGTTCGAGGGCACGGAGGACGACCCGGAAACCCGGCGCATGATCGCCGCCATCGTCGCCGCCGAGCAGGTGCGCCTGTTGCAGGCGAACGGGGTGGACGAGTTCCACTTCTACACGCTGAACCGCCCGGACCTCACCTACGCCATCGCCCACCTGCTCGGCGTCCGGGCCAAGCCGGCCGCAACGGCGGCTTAAGACGGCGGGGCATCCTGAGCGGGGCGGCCGGCTGGCCGGGTTGGCGGCGTTTGCCATCCGTTCTATAGCCCGGTGATGCCCGCCCGGACGCCCGCCCCGTGACCGAGTACCTCGCCCGGCTCAACCCCGAGCAGCGCCAGGCAGTCGAGGCGGTGGACGGTCCCGTCCTGGTGCTGGCCGGCGCCGGCACGGGCAAGACCCGCGTGCTGACCACCCGGTTCGCCCACATCCTGCTGACCGGCCGGGCGGCGCCGGGCCAGGTGCTGGCGGTGACGTTCACCAACAAGGCCGCCCGGGAGATGCGGGAGCGCGTCGGCGCCCTCCTGGGCCGCCCGGCGGAGGGGTTGTGGCTCGGCACCTTCCATGCGCTGTGCGCCCGGATGCTGCGGCGCCATGCGGAGCTGGTGGGGCTGACCTCTGGCTTCACTATCCTGGACTCCGACGACCAGTTGCGCCTGCTGAAGCAGGTGATGGAGGCGGCGCGCATCGACGCGAAGCGTTGGGCGCCGCCGGCGTTGATGGGCATGATCCAGCGCTGGAAGGACCGCGGCCTGACGCCCGACCGCGTGACCGCGGCCGAGGAAGGAGATTTCGCGGGTGGGCAGTCCCGCAATCTTTACGTGGCGTATCAGGCGCGGCTCAAGCAGCTCAACACCGCAGACTTCGGCGACCTGCTGCTGCACATGACGGAGATCCTGCGCGGCCACCCGGAGATCCTGGCGCAGTATCACCAGAGATTCCGCTACATCCTGGTGGATGAGTATCAAGATACTAACCTGGTGCAATACTTGTGGCTGCGTTTGCTGGCGCAGTCGCATAAGAACATCTGTTGCGTGGGAGATGACGATCAGTGCCTGGCAAGCGGAACGCCCATCATGCTGCCCGACCGCAGCCAGCGGGCCATCGAAACCATCAAGCAAGGCGATCAAGTCCTCGCCTGCTACGGCAGCGGCGAGTTCCGCCCGGCGCGCGTCACCAACACGCTTACCCGGCGCAGCAACCGGCCACTCGTCCGCATCCGGCTTGCAGACGGACGCGAGTTGGTCAGCACGCCGGGGCATGTCCACTTTGCCGACGTGATCCGGGGGGACAGCCCGCAACGGTTCTACACCTACTTGATGCGACGCGGGGACCGGTATCGGATCGGCACGTCCCAAATCTACACGCAGGGACAGGCCAAGCCGATGATTGGCTACAAGCAGCGTTGCTTGCAGGAACACGCTGACGCCGTGTGGCTTATCGACGCCTTTGGCTCTGAGATTGAAGCGCGCGAGTGCGAGCACGTCCTCAGCCTTCGCTATGGCGTGACGACGCTGCCTTTCGTTGCACGCCCGACAGGACGCATGACGGGCCTGGTCGGCGACCAAGCCCGGCTTGACCGCATACATGCCAGTTTGACGGGCGGCGACGGCGCGGCCCGGCTCATGCAAGATCATGGCCTTGACGCGGATCAGCCCCACCACGTGCCGCAGACCACCCAGGGACGGCGGCGCCTGATCCTTACTTTATTCGCAGACCGGCGGGGCCGCACGCCGATGCACCGCGTCGCAGTCAGCGGCAATGACGTGGACGGGCTGGAGGCTGTGCGGGCCGCCGGATTGAATGCACGGCTCTACCCGCGCAACCCGCAGAACTGGCGTTACGAGTCAAGCTTCAAGGAGGTGGCCCAAGCTGACGCCGTCCGGGTGCGGCTAGAGCCATTCATGCCGCTCACAGTCCTGCGCAAAGCCAATTTGCTCGGCAAGCCGCTTACGCTCCGCCCGGCGTCGCAGGTCCGGCCCGGCATGATGCTGGCCGGCGCGGATGGGCGGCATCACGCAGTCGTCTCCGTCGAGACCGTATCTGACGCCATCACCGTCCATGACCTCGATGTTGAGGGCGTCCACAATTTCGTCGCCAACGGCATCGTCACGCATAACTCGATCTACTCGTGGCGAGGCGCGGAAGTCGAAAACATCTTGCGGTTCGAGAAGGACTTCCCCGGCGCGCAGATCGTCAAGCTGGAGCGCAACTACCGCTCCACCGCGCCGATCCTGGCTGCCGCTGCCGGGCTGATCGCCAACAACGAGGGCCGGCTGGGTAAGACCCTGCGGTCTGGCCGCAACGATGCCCATGGCGAGAAAGTCAGCGTCGTCAGCTTGTGGGACTCGGACGAGGAAGCCCGCATGGTCGGCGACCGGATCGAGGCGCTGCGCCGCGAGGGACACGCCCTTGCCGAAGTGGCGATCCTGGTCCGCACGGGCGCGCAGACCCGCGCCTTTGAGGAGCGGATGATCACGTTGGGCCTGCCCTACCGCGTGGTGGGCGGCCTGCGCTTCTACGAGCGCGCCGAAATCCGCGACGCCATCGCCTACATGCGCGTGCTGCACCAGCCGTCCGACGACCTGGCCTTCGAGCGCATCGTCAACGTGCCCCGGCGCGGCGTGGGCGATGTCGCGCTGCGCGCCATGCACGGGGAGGCCCGCGCGAAGCAGATCCCGCTCGCCCTGGCCGGCGAGCGCCTGGCGCAGTCGGGCGGGCTGAAGGGCCGGGTCGGGGCGGCGCTGAAGGAACTGTTCCAGGCGTTCGCCCGCTGGCGAGAGGAGCTGCCGCGCGACGGCCATGTGCTGACATTGGCAAAAATGCTGGACGAGAGCGGCTACACCGAGATGTGGAAGCAGGACAAGTCGCCGGACGCGCCGGGGCGGCTGGAGAACCTGAAGGAATTGGTGCGGGCGCTTAACGACTTCGAAACGCTGGCCGGGTTCCTGGATCACGTGTCGCTGGTGATGGAGAACGAGCAGAGCGCCGAGGGCGACCGCGCCAGCATGATGACGCTGCACGGCGCGAAGGGGCTGGAGTTCGACACCGTGTTCCTGCCGGGCTGGGAGGAGGGGCTGTTCCCCAGCCAGCGCACCCTGGACGAGGGCGGGCTGAAGGGGCTGGAGGAGGAACGGCGCCTGGCCTATGTCGGCCTCACCCGCGCCCGCAAGCTCGCCGTGGTCAGCTACGCCGCCAACCGGCGCCTTTACGCCAACTGGCAGAGCAGCATCCCGAGCCGCTTTGTGGACGAGTTGCCGGACGCGCACGTGGAGCGTGCCGGCTCGGCGGCGATGCAGCGGGAAGCGCGGCTGATCTCCGCCCCCAGCGTGTTCACCGGAGGTCCCCTCACGGCCCGGCGGCCCGCGGCGTCGCGCGTCGTCGAGGCCTGGGAGCAGCCAGCCCGGCCAGCGCGGCAGGACGCCATCGCGGTGGGCAGCCGGGTGTTCCATCAGAAGTTCGGCTACGGCCAGGTGCTGGCCGTGGACGACGACCGGCTAGACATCGTGTTCGAGAAGGCCGGGCAGAAACGCCTGCTGGACCGCTTCGTGGAGAAGGCATGAGGCGGCACGCCACGCCGCTGGAAACCCTGTCCGTCGAGGTGCCGGACGCGGCGGTGGAGGCCTACGAAGCCGCGCTCGGCACGGTGTGCGCGACGGTGGGCTTCTTCTTCGCCGACGAGGCGCGCGGCATCTGGCGGGTGGAGGGCGTGCATGACGCCGGGGCCGACGAGGCGCGGCTGCAGGATGCGCTGGCCTTGGCGGCCCTGGTCAGCGGCGTGCCCGCCGTGCTGCGCCGGGAGGCGACGGAGGCGGAGGGCTGGCTGGCCCGGACCCGGGAGTCCTTCCCGGAACAGCGCGTGGGCCGGCGGTTCACGGTGCGCGGCACGCATGAGACTGGCCCAGGGGCGCCAGGCCGGCTGACGCTGACGCTTGATGCCGGGCTGGCGTTCGGGTCGGGGGAGCACGGATCGACACGCGGCTGCCTGCGCGCGTTGGAGGTCGTGGCCCGGCGCCGGCCGCAGCGCATCCTCGACCTGGGAACCGGGTCCGGCATCCTGGGGATGGCGGCAGCGAAGCTGCTGCGGCGGCCCGTGCTGGCGACGGACATCGAGCCGTGGTCGGTCAGGGTAGCGGGGCAGAACGCGGCGGCGAACGGCATCGGGCGGCTGGTGCGGCCCGTGCTGGGCAATGGCTGGCAGGCGCGCGCCGTCCAGGAGGGCGCACCCTATGACCTGGTGCTTGCCAATATACTGGCCCGACCGCTTTGCCGGATGGCGCGGGACCTGGCGCATGGCTTGGCGCCCGGCGGCACGGCAATCCTGGCCGGGCTGCTGGCCAGTCAGGCGCGCTTGGTGCTGGCGGCGCACCGCCGCCAGGGCCTCCGGTTGGAGGCAACCTGGCGGGAAGGCAACTGGGCGACGCTGGTTGTGCGCAAGGCGGGGAGGACTGGCTGAGCCAGCCCCCTATGTCGTCAGATCGCGGCGGTGCGGCCGAACCTGCCCGGCGCCGCCTTGCGCCTGCGCGCCGCGGCGAACTGCGGGTCGAACACGCAGCTCAGCTCGCTGCGGCTCAGGCCGATGTCGGCCAGCTCACGGTCGCTCAGCGAAGACAGCTCATCCAGCACGGCACGGCGGCGCGGCATGGCGAGCAGGTTGTTGAAAAAGCTGCCAATACGCTGGGCCAGGCTGCGCGTGGCTGGGCGGGCATCGGCGATGGTGCCGTCCGTGCCCTCGACGACCGGACTCCGGTACGTCAGACTATCGGACATCAGGAGCGCAATCTGCTCCTTGGCAAGCGGGGCGTTCATTCTACTATCCTCAATACTCACGCGCGCCACGATCCGAGCCGGCACTTCCGGTGCGTCGCTCCCGTGGCGCAACCGGAATATGCACCTTTTATGCTGCAACGCAGCGTGCATTGTTACGCTGTCTGACATGCGTGCAGCGCAGTCATATTGCCTGAGCTATGACAAAATATGAAGATAACGTGACCATGCAGCCGGCGGAGCGGCTGGCCCGCGTGCGGCAGGCGATGGCGGCGCAGGGCCTGGACAGCTTCATCGTGCCGCGCGCCGACGAGCATTTGGGCGAGTATGTGCCGGCCGCAGCCGAGCGGCTCGCCTGGCTCACGGGGTTCACGGGAAGCGCTGGGCTGGCCGTCGTGCTGGCGGATCGGGCGGCCGTGTTCACGGACGGGCGCTACACGCTGCAGCTTGCGGCCCAGGTGGACGCGGCGCTGTACGAGGCTTGTCATATCACGGAGCAGCCGCCGCCCGCCTGGCTCAAGGAGCACGCCGCCGGCGCCCGGATCGGTTACGACCCGTGGCTGATCAGCCAGGACGGCCTGAAACGCTTTTGCGACGCCGGGCTGGAAATGGTGCAGGCTGATCCGAACCCGGTCGATCTCGCCTGGACCGCCCGCCCCGCCGCCCCGTCAGCGCCGGCGGTGCCGCATCCACTGGCCTACGCCGGCCGCACCTCGTCCGAGAAGCGGGCGGATGTGGCGGCAGCCTTGCGGGCGGACAACCAGGATACCGCCGTCATCACCGACCCGGCCTCGCTCGCCTGGCTGCTGAACCTGCGCGGCGGCGATGTCGATTACACGCCGTTCGCCTTGGGTTTCGTGCTGCTGCGCGCGAACGGCACGGCGACCTTGTTCATGGAGCCGGAGAAGCTGCCGCCCGAGACGCTGGATTGGCTGGGACCCGACGTGGCGACCACCGGCCGCGCCATGCTCCCGGGGGCGCTTGCGCAGTTGTCCGGGCAGCGGGTCCGGGTGGACGCCGCGGGGTCGCCCGTGTGGTTCGCCCAAACACTGGAAAAGGCGGGCGCCGCCGTCCTCGATGGCGCCGATCCCTGCCAATTGCCCAAGGCCTGCAAGAACCCCACGGAGCAGGCCGGCGCGCGGGCGGCCCATGCGCGCGACGCGGCGGCGGTCTGCCGCTTCCTGCACTGGTTGGACGGCGCCGACCGCTCGTCGCTGACCGAGGTGACGGCCGCCCAACGGCTGCTCGCGTTCCGGCAGGCGGCGGCGGAGTTCCGGGGCGAGAGCTTCCCCGCGATCTCCGGCGCCGGGGAGCATGGGGCGGTGATCCACTATCGGGTGACGGCCGAGACGGACCGGCCGATCCGTGCCAATGAGGCTTACCTGATCGACAGCGGGGCGCAGTACCCGGACGGCACGACCGACATCACCCGCACGGTCTGGACCGGGCCGGACGCGCCACCAGACGAGCTGTGCGACCGGTTCACCCGCGTGCTGAAGGGCCATATCGCGCTGGCGACGGTGCTGTTCCCGCAAGGCGTGACTGGCCCGCATCTGGACGCCTTCGCGCGACGGGCCTTGTGGCAGGCGGGGCTGGACTACGACCACGGCACCGGCCACGGCGTGGGCAGCTACCTGTCGGTGCACGAGGGGCCGGCGAGCCTGTCGCGCGCCGGGCGCATGGTGCCGCTGGCGCCGGGCATGATCCTGTCGGACGAGCCGGGCTACTACCTGCCCGGCGCCTACGGCATCCGGTTGGAGAACCTGCTGATGGTGCGGACGGCGGACCGCCCCGCGGCCAAGAAGCCGTTCCTGGAGTTCGAGACCCTGACCCTGGCGCCGTTCGACCGGCGGCTGATCGACCCGGCACTGCTGGACCCGGCGGAGTGGCGCTGGATCGACGAGTACCACGCGCGGGTGCTGGCAGAGGTCGGGCCGGGCTTGGACGGGCCGGCGCGGGGCTGGCTGGCGGCGGCGTGCGCGCCGCTGGGTTAGAACCCCGCCATCTCCCGCCACTCGGCCTCCGTCACCGTCGCCACGCCCAACTCTGCGGCCTTCTTCGCCTTCGACCCCGCGTCGGCGCCGAGGATCAGCAGGTCCGTCCGCTTCGACACGCTGTCGGTGACGCGGGCGCCCAGCGTTTCCGCCCGTGCCTTGGCCTCCGGGCGGCTCATGGTTTCGAGAGTGCCGGTGAATACCAGGTTCTTGCCGGACAGCGCGCCGTCCGCCGCGGCCGTGGGCTTGGCGTCCTCGATGGTGAGCAGCGCCGCCAGGCCATCAAGCGCGGCCAGGTTGCGCGGCTCGACGAAGAACGCCGCCAACTCGTCCGCCAACGCCTTGCCGACCCCCAGGATGCTGCCGAGGGCCGAGCGTTCGTCGCTGCCTACGGTGGTCGCGGCCAGCATCTGCGCGCGCCAGGCGGCGTAGCTGGCGTAGTGCCGGGCCAGCAGCTTGGCATTGGTGTCCCCGACCCGGCGGATGCCAAGGGCGTAGATGAAGCGGTCCAGCGGCACCGTGCGGCGGCTCTCAATCGACTTCATAAGATTGTTGACGGACCTCTCCTTCCAGCCTTCGCGGCCGAGCAGCTCGGCGCGATGCTGCTCCAGCCGGAAGATGTCGGCCGGGCCGTGCAGCCAGCCGAGGCCGTGGAACTCCTGGATGGACTTCTCGCCCAGCCCCTCGATGTCGAAAGCGCCGCGGGACACGAAGTGGATCAGCCGCTCGACGGTTTGCGCCGGGCAGGTCAGGCCGCCGGTGCAGCGGCGCACCACCTCGCCCGCGGCGCGCCCCGCCAGGCTGCCGCAGGCGGGGCAGGTTTCGGGCGGCACGAAGGGCGCGGCGCCGTCCGGGCGGCGGTCCATCATGACCTGCACGATCTGCGGGATCACGTCGCCGGCGCGCTGCAATACCACGGTGTCGCCGACGCGCACGTCCTTGCGGGCGATCTCGTCCTCGTTGTGCAGGGTGGCGCGGGTGACGAGCACGCCGCCGACGTTCACGGGCGCCAGCCACGCCACCGGGGTCAGCGCGCCGGTGCGGCCGACCTGGATGCGGATATCCTCAAGGGTCGTGGCCGCCTGCTCCGCCGGGAACTTCCAGGCGATGGCCCAGCGCGGCGCCCGGCCGACAAAGCCGAGGCGACGCTGCAGGGCCAGGTCGTCCAGCTTATACACGACGCCGTCGATGTCGTAGCCCAGGCCGGCGCGGGCCAAGGCCGCCTCCGCTTGGAACGCCTCCGCCTCGGCCTCCCCGGCCAGCAAGCGGGACAGCGGGTTGACCTGGAACCCCCAGGCGCGAAGCTGTTCCAGGTAGGCGGAGTGGGTGCCGGGGACACCTCCCTGCACGTCGCCCAGGGCATAGGCGAACAAGGACAGCGGCCGGGTCGCGGTGATGGCGGGGTCAAGCTGGCGGAGCGAGCCAGCGGCGGCGTTGCGCGGGTTGGCGAACACCTTCTGCTCGACCGCCGCCTGCGCCGCGTTGAGCGCCAGGAAGTCGGCCTTGGTCATGAACACCTCGCCGCGGATCTCGATCAGGGCGGGGCAGGGGCCGTGCAGGCGGGCAGGCAAGGTTGCCATCGTGCGGAGGTTGGCCGTCACGTCCTCCCCTTCCGTGCCGTCGCCCCGGGTCGCGCCGCGCACCAGGGCGCCGTTCTCGTAAAGCAGGTTGATGGACAGCCCGTCGATCTTCGGCTCGGCGACGAAGGAAAGGCCGGCATCCTCCGGCAAATGCAGGAAGCGGCGGATGCGGGCGCAGAACTCCGTGAAGTCGGCGGTGTCGAAAGCGTTGTCGAGGGACAGCATCGGCACGCGGTGGCGGACTTTGGCGAAGCCGGCCGTGGGCGCCGCGCCCACCCGGCGGGTCGGGCTGTCGGGACGGATCAGGTGGGGGAATTCGGCCTCGATGGCCGCGTTGCGCTGCCGCAGCGCGTCATACTCCGCATCGCTGATCAGCGGCGCGTCCTGCTCGTGGTAGGCTTGGTCGTGCCGGCCGATCTCCGCGGCGAGGGTCGCGAGCGCCTGTGCCGCCTCCTCCTCCGTCATGCGCCCGCCTTCACGCACCCGTCTTCACGCGGCGGTGCCGAGCAGGCTGTCGGCGGCGGCGCGGGCGGCCTCCGTCACCCGTTCCCCGGCCAGCATGCGGGCGATCTCCTCCCGCCGGGCCGGCAGGTCGAGCGAGAGCACGCGGGTTTCCGCCCGGTTCTTGGCGGCGATCTTGGCGACTTGCAGGTGGGCCGCGCCGCGCGCCGCGACCTGCGGGCTGTGGGTGACGACCAGGACCTGCACCTGGTCCGCAACACGCGCCAGCCGGTCGCCCACCGCCGCCGCCGTGGCGCCGCCCACGCCGCTATCGACCTCGTCGAACACCAGCGTCGGCACCGAGCCGCCGCTGACCAGCACCACCTTCAATGCCAGCATCAGGCGGGACAGTTCGCCGCCCGATGCGATCTTGTCGAGCGCGCCCGGCGCCTGGCCGGGGTTGGTGGCGATCAGGAACCGCACCGCGTCCGCCCCGCCGGCGCCCCAGCGGGCCTCCTCCAACGTCTCGACCTCCACCGTGAACCGCGCCTTGTCGAGCCGGAGCGGCGGCAGCTCGCCCGTGACCGCCGTTTGCAGGCGCTTGGCGGCGACCTGACGTGCCGCGGTCAGCCCGCCCGCCGCGGCGGCGTAGGCCGTGCGGGCGGCGGTCGCCGCATCCTCCAACGCCGCGATCTCGACCGCCCCCGTGTCAAGCGCCGCGAGCCGTCCGCGCAGGCTGGTCAGCAGGGCCGGCAATTCAACGACGGTTGTGCCATGCTTGCGGGCCGCGGCACGCAGCGCGAACAGCCGCTCCTCCGCCTGTTCCAGCAGGCGCGGGTCAGTGTCGGCCTCGTCGGCCAGGCGGCTGAGCAGCGTTTCGGCTTCGGCCAGTGCCTCCTCCGCGCGTTCCAAAGCGGCCAGGGCAGGGGCGGCGGGGTTGTCGGCGTCCGGCTGGTTGGTGGGCACGAGCTTCTGCAAGGCGCGGGATGCGTTGCGCAACGAGGCGGCCGGGCCGGCGCTGCGCCGGTCCTTGGGCGCGATGTCCGACAGGGCGGACGCAATCGCCTCCGCCCGGCGCTCGCCCTGCTGCAGCCGCTGGCGTTCCGCGGCCA
>CAXSEX010000092.1:0-4349 GCA_964236415.1 uncultured Acetobacteraceae bacterium
GAACCTTTGCGTGGCTGGGCCGCAACCGCCGCCTCGCCCGCGACTTCGAAGCCACTGTCGCGTCCGCAACCGCCCTCTGCGCAGCCTCCGTCATGCTGCTCACCCGACGCCTCGGTCATTCTACATGAGTTTCGAGACAGACCCTCGACCTTCGTTAAAACGCCCAGGCAGGCACCGAAAAAATCTGAGCAAACGCGACAAGTCATGACTGTATATTGGTAACAGAAACGTGAGATTTGGCATGTCCTCAGTAACAGGTGGCACATGCTCAAAACAATCTGCGTATTTCCGCTCGCGATGCTCTCCGCATGTGCAACGCTTGTGAACGGAAGCAGTCAAAACGTCACGGTGTCCACCAACCCGTCCGGGGCAAGCTGCACGCTGGACCGGATCGGCGCGCGGGTCGGCGCGATCCCCGCGACGCCGGGCAGCGTGCGCCTGGACAAGAGCAAGAACGACTTGTCCGTGACCTGCGCCAAGGACGGCTACCAGGCCGCGACGGTTTCGCGCGCCCCGAGCTTCGGCGGCGCGACGTTCGGCAACATCATCGCGGGTGGCGTGATCGGCGTCGTGGTGGACGCGGCGTCGGGCGCCAACTACAGCTACCCCGACGACATCCGCATCGACCTGGCGGCCAACCCGGCCCCGGCCGCGCCGCCCATGGCACTGCAAGCCCCATCGGGCGGTCCCGACGCGCCGATCCGCCTCATGCCAGTGACGGCGCAGCCGGAGGCCCCGTCCATGCGGATCAAGCCCACGAGGATCTCGGCCACCGCTGGCCAGTATCCCCATTAGCCCCGGGCGGCGCGGGGCACCACGACCCCGCGCCGCGCCCTCACCCCAGCAGCCACCGCATCGACCGCCGCAGAGCCGCCGCCCCATCCCGTTCGAACCAGCGGCCGTGGGCGAAGATCACCCGCTCTGGCCCCAGCGCCAGCAGCGTTTCCGCCGCCGCCGCCGCCGCCCGGCGCCGCAGCTTGAACACCGCCCGCACGTAGGCCGGTGGCATCCCGTCCGGCGCCAGCGTGCCCAGCATCCGGGCCACCGGACGCACCGCCGCCGGCAGCATCGGCGCTTCCAGGTTCACCACCAGGTCGGTCAAGACCAGCGTGCGCGTCGCCCGGTGGAACAGCGCCACCTCCTGCACCCCAAAGCCCCCCGGCACGGTGGCGATGGTGATCGCGTCGCCCCACTCGGGCGGCGCCTGGTCGCCGAGGTCGTGGTCCAGGTGCACGCCGCTGTTGCGCACCGGCGCCCGCTTGCGCAGCCCCGGCGCCGCCCAGGTCACGGCGCCCGGGCAGGCCGCCTGCCAATCCGGGAGGCCGATCCAATGCGCGGGGTTGGGCGCGACCAGGTGGCGGACCGGGCCGAACTGCTCAAGGTCGTGCAGCAGCGCCGGGCCGTAGCGCGTGGGCGAATGCAGCAGCAGCCCGTCCTGCAGCCGGATGACCGTCATGCGCGCCGGCAGCACCCGGCCGACCGCGCCGGGCAGCAGGCTGTCCACGATCCACACGTCGTCTGCCACCGGCTTCAGCGTGTCGAGCGGCGGGTAGCCGAAAGTGGAGGGGGCGGGCAGCGGGGCGGGGGCCATCGGGCGTGCTCCTGTGTTCCACCCCCAACGGCGCGGGCGCGGGTTGGATGCAGCCATGAGGCGACCGATGCGTGGGCGCAAGGGACCGCCTGCTTGAAGGACCGCTTGCTTTCCGTCGGTCACAATTCGAACACGTTGGGGATGCACCCTTCATCCCCGGAGATCACTGTTCTTGACCTTTTCAGCGGCATTGGCGGCTTCAGCCTCGGGCTTCATTGGGCCGGCATGCGGACCGTCGCGTTCTGCGAAGCGGCTCCCTCCGCGCGCCGGGTGCTCGCGCGCCACTGGCCCGGCGTGCCCATCTACGGCGACATCCGCACCCTGTCCGCCGCCCGGCTGCGCGCGGACGGGGTGCCGCGGCCCCGCCTGCTCTGCGGCGGCTTCCCGTGCCAGGACATCAGCCTCGCCGGGCGCGGCGCGGGGATCGAAGGCACCCGTTCGGGCCTGTGGTCCCACATGGCGCGCCTGGTCCGTGAGTGCCGACCGGACTGGGTGGTGGCTGAGAACGTTCCTGGCCTCCGAGGCCGGGGCGCGGACCGGGTGCTGTCTGAGCTGGAGGCTGCGGGCTACGCCTGCTGGCCGCTCGTGGTGGGTGCTGTCCATGCCGGGGCGCCGCACCGCCGCGCCCGGGTGTGGCTGGTGGCGCAAGCCGCTGCTGCCGACGCCGGTGGCGCGGGATTGGAAGCATGGCAGCCCGCGGCAGCACAGCCGTCGCCGGGCCTGCCAATTGAACGACGCAGTGGGTGGGCGGCTGCACCCCCAGTTTGCCGAATGGATGCTGGGATTCCCGCCGGGATGGAGCGAATGCGGCGACAGCGCATCGAGGCGCTCGGGAATTCCGCCGCGCCAGCAACCGTCGCGATGATCGGACGCGCTATAAAGGCGTTATTAGCGTGAAAAGAATGTCATAACAGTAACCTAGGTCACCAACCGACGTGGATAGCAATTGTAGGTTTCACTTTGCCGTGACCTAATGAATAAACCTGGGCTGCTCCGGCGCCAGGCCGGTGAGGACGCGAGATGGCCGCAAAGACAGACTTGGAACCCTTGTTGTCTCGGTTGTACGAGGCGGCGCTCGACCCTGCTTTGTGGCCCGCGGCCTGGGCGGAGGCGACCGCGGCGGGCGGGATGGCGCCCTCCTTCGTGGTGATGGCGGACAACGACGACGCGGCGCCGCTGGCCGCGCCGGGCTGGAGCCGGCTCGCGGTGAAGCCGGCGCGGCCCGTGGTGGTGCAGGCCGCCGCGCCCTATGCCCGGCCGGAGCGGGCCGCGACGCCCCCGGCCACGGAGGAAGAGCGGGAGATCGCCGCCCACCTCGCCGCCCACCTGCGCCGGGCCGTGCGGCTGCGGGCGCGGCTGGCCACGGCGGAGGCGGTGCAGGCGGCGAGCGCTGCGGCGCTGCAAGCCGCGGAAACCGGGGTGATGCTGGTCACGGCCGGCGGGCGCGTGGTCCACGCCGACCCCGCCGCGCGCCGGCTGGCGGACAGCGTGGGGTTGCAGCTCAACAGCCGCCGGGGCGCGCTGCAGGCGTTCGACCCGGCGGCGACGCGGCACCTACAGGGCCTGGTCGCCGACGCCGCGGCGGGCGGCCTGGGAGGCGACATGCTGATGCGGGCCGGGGACGGCTCCGCGGTGGCACTGGCGGTGTGCCGGATGGTGCCGCCGGAGGACGCGGACGCGGAGCCGTACGCGGAGGATGAGTACGGTCCCGAGCATGCGTCCGGGCAGGCCCTGCTGACGCTGCGCCACCTGGGGCGGGTGCCGGCCAGCCCGCGGCGGGTGGCGGCGCTGTTCGGCCTGACGCGGGCGGAGGCGGACGTGGCGATTGCCGTGGCAGCCGGGCAGCACGTGAAGGCGGTGGCCGCCGGGCGCGGCGTGTCGGCCAGCACGGTGCAGGCGCAGGTGCGCTCAGCGATGGGCAAGGCGGGGGTGCCGGGGCTGCAGGAACTGAGTTCGCTGCTGGCGCGGCTGGGATAAGGCGCCCCTCGCCAACGGGCTACTGCCCGGCGTAACGTCCCGGCCTCGCGGAGGCACGGGGAGCGCCGGGTTCTATGCAGTCGATGGCCGGTGCCCCGGACGTAGCCGCCCCCGCCGTGCCCGCGCTGGAATTGCGCGGGCTGCGCAAGGCATTCGACCGGGTGGCGGCGGTGGACGGCCTGGACCTGCTGGTGGCGCCCGGCGAGGTGTTCGCGCTGCTGGGTCCCAACGGCGCCGGCAAGACCACAACGCTGCGCATGGCCGTGGGGCTGCTGCGGCCCGACGCCGGGTCGGTGCGGATCTTCGGCGTCGATGCCCTGGCAGACCCGGCGGCGGCCAAGCGGATCACGGCCTGGCTGCCGGACGAGCCGCTGCTGTACGACAAGCTGACCCCGCTGGAATACCTGGAGTTCGTGGCCGGGCTGTGGTCCGTGCCCCCGGCGGAGGCGGGGCCGCGGGCGCGCGACCTTTTGGAGCGCCTCGGCTTGTGGCCGCACCGGGCGGAGCGGTGCGAGGGCTTTTCCCGCGGGATGCGGCAGAAAACGGTGCTGGCCGGGGCGCTGCTGCACGATCCCCGGCTGCTGATCCTGGACGAGCCGCTGACCGGGCTGGACGCGGCGGCGGCGCGGGACGTGAAGGACCTGCTGCGCGCCCGGGTGCGGGCGGGCGGCAGCGTCGTGCTCACGACCCACATCCTGGACGTGGCGGAGCGCATGGCCGACCGCATCGCCATCATCGGCGGGGGACGGCTTCTGGAGGTCGGGCGCTTCGCCGAGCTGCG
>CAXSEX010000092.1:4359-12147 GCA_964236415.1 uncultured Acetobacteraceae bacterium
TGGCCGCGAGGTGCCCGGGCTCCCACTGCAAGGCCTGGCGCTGGTGGGCCGCCCGGCGTGAGGGGAGCGCCCGGCTCGGTGCCCTGGCTGCTGCGTTACGAGCTGCTGCTGCAATGGCGGCGCTGGGGCCGGGGCCGCGCGCTGTCCGGCGTGGCGCTGCTCGCGGTGCTGCTGGGGGCGCAGGCGGCCGGGCTTGGGGCGGCGTGGCTGGCGCGGGGCATGGTGGCGGGGCTGCCGGGCCGGATCGCGCTGGCCAATGCGGCGCTGCTGGCGGTGGGCCTGCTCATGCTGTCCAACGCGCTGGACGCGGCGTTGGCGGCGTTGTTCGAGCGGCGGGACCTGGACTGGCTGCTGGCCTCGCCCGTGCCGTTCCGCCGGGTGCTGGCGGCGCGGCTGCTCGGCGTCGCCGCGGCGGTGGCCGGGCCATGGCTGCTGCTGGGCGGGGCGGCGGCGAACGGGATGGCGGTCCTGGGGGAGCCGGGGTGGCTCGCGGCCTACCCGGTGGTGGGCGCCTTGGCGCTTGGGGCCGCGGCCGTGGGGACGGCGGGGGCGGTCGGCTTGGTGGCGGGGATCGGTTTACGGTGGGCGCGGCGGGTGCTGGGCGTGGCGGGCATGGCGGTCGGCGGGCTGGGGTTCCTGGGCAGCCAATCGGCGGCGCTGCTGCCGCCGTGGCTGCACGCGGCGGCACGGGACGCCTTGTCGCCGCCGTGCTGCGGCGTGCCGTCCGGGGTGGGCTGGTGGCCGGCGCGGGCGCTGCTGGGGGAGCCAGGGCCGCTGCTGGCGCTGCTGGCCCTGGGAATGGGCGCGGCGGGTGCCACGGCCTGGGGGCTGGAACGGCAGTTCGCCCGGGGCGCCGCGGCCGGCGGGGCGTCCCAAGCGTCGCGCCCCGCCGGGCAGGGCGCAGGAACCGGGCGGTTCCGCCGCGGGCCGGGCGGGGCATTGCTGCGCAAGGAGCTGCGGCTGCTTTGGCGGACCCCGGGGCTGCTGGGCCGCGCGGCCTACCCGTCGATCTACGCCGTGCCTGCCGCAGTGGCGCTGTGGCAGGGCGGCGGGGCGGCGCCGGTTTGGCTCGGCACGGTGGCGGTGTTCGTGGCGGGGAGCGTGGCGCAACTGCTGATGGCGACCGTGGCCGGCGCGGACGAGGCGGCGGAACTGGCCGCCACCGCACCCGTGCCGCCCGGCGCCGTGCGAACGGCGAAGATGGCCGCCGCCGGGCTGGGCACAACGGCGGTGGCGGCTCTCCCGGTGGCGGCGGCGGCGTGGTGGCAGCCGGGCCTGACGCTCCCGCTGCTGGGCGGCGTCGCGGGCGTGGTGGGGTCGGGGCTGCTGCTGGGACTGTGGCGCCCCGACCCGGCGCGGCGGACCGACCTCGGCGCGCGGAAGGCGGGGAGCACAGGCACCGGGCTGTTGGGCGCCGCCATCGACGTGGCGTGGTCGGGCGCCGCGGCGCTGGCGATGCGCGGAAACGCCTGGGCGGCGCTGCCGGCGGGCGTGGCGATGGCGCTGCTGGCCTTGGCCCGGCCGCGGCGGCGGCGGTGAGACCGGCAGCTAGGGCGGAGCGCGATGGTAGGTTTGGAACCGCTCCCGCGCCGCCGCCATCTGCGCCGGCGTCAGCAGCCGGGGCTGCCCGGCGGAGCGCGCCAGCAGATACTGCCGGGCCAGCATCTCCAAATCGAACGCCGCCGCCATCGCCGCGTCCAGCGTCGGCCCGGCGGCGACCATGCCGTGGTTGGCAAGCAGGCAGGCGGTGCGGTTGCGCATGGCCGTCGCCGCGGCCTCTGCCAGCGCCGGGGTGCCGAAGGTCTCAAAGGGGGCGCAGCGCACGTCGTCGCCGCCGAAGCCCGCGACCATGTAGTGGAACGCCGGCAGCGGCTCGCCCAGGCAGGCGAGCGCAGTGCAGGCATCGGCATGGGTATGCACCACGGCGCCGGTGCCCTCGTCGCCGCAGTACAGGGCGGCGTGCAGCGCCCATTCGCTGCTGGCGCCGGGCGCCGGGGAGTCGAGGCCGGTGGCGACCAGGTGCCCCGGCTCGATCCGCTCGGGCGTGGTGCCGGAAGGGGAGATCAACATGCCGCCCCCGTGCCGCACGCTGACGTTGCCGCTGCTGCCCCCCATCAGGCCGCGGCGGCCGAGGGCGCGGTAGGCGTCGCAGAGGGCGGCGCGGGCGGCGTCCGTCACGCGGCGGCTTGCTGCTTCAGGCGGTCGCTGAACAGCTTGCGGAGCTTGGCGACCTTGGGGTTGATCACCGCGCGGCAGTAGCCAGACCACGGGTTGCGGGCGTAGTAGTCCTGGTGCTCGTCCTCCGCCCGGTAGAAGGTGGTGAGGGGAACGATCTCGGTCACGATGGGGTTGTCCCAAACATGGGCGGCGTCGATTTCGGCCTTCACCGCGCGGGCGGCCTCGGCCTGCGCGTCCGAGTGGGTCAGGATGATGGAGCGGTACTGCGGCCCGGCATCCGCGCCCTGGCGGTTCGGCGTGGTCGGGTCGTGCAGGGTGAAGAACACGCGGAGGATGTCGGCGTAGCTGACCTCCGCCGGGTCGAAGGTGACCTGGACCACCTCGGCATGGCCGGTGCGCTTGCCGCAAACCTGCTCGTAGGTGGGGTTGGGCACGGTGCCGCCGGCATAGCCGGACACGGAGCCATGCACGCCGCGGAGCGACAGGAACACCGGTTCCAGGCACCAGAAGCAGCCGCCGCCCAGGGTGGCAACCTCGGTCGTTGCGAGTTCGGTTGGCATGATTGGGGGTCCTTTGCAGGTAAGAGGCAGATGTGGCGCGGGGGCGGGGGGAACTCAAGGCGGGGCGGGGCTGGCAAACCCGGGTGAACTCCATGTTGATGCCGACTTCCTGGACCATTTTGAGGGGGAGACGGGACATCGAGATCGTCGCGCCCGGGAAAAGCCTGTCGTTCCTGCCTGGCGGGATTGGACCTGCCGGGCCGTGACGCCAAGCCTCGGCGTCACGGCCCGGCCCTCACGCCCGCAGCGCCTCCGCCGCATCCGACAGCGGCGCTTCCAGGTACTTCACGTATTCCTTCGGCACCACCTGCCAGAACCGCCCCAGCGCCTGCCCCCAATCCAGCAGCAGCGACGCCGCGTAGCGGCTGTGCGTTTCCTTCGCGTGCCGGGCCACCAGGCCCCGCAGCACCCGGTCCCAATGCGCCGCCCCCACCCGCTGCCAGGTCAGCGTGTCCGGGTTCACCCGCTGCTCGAACAGGTCCTCCGGGTCGTAAACGAACGCCACCCCCCCGGTGAACCCGGCGCCGAAGTTGTCGCCCACCGCGCCCAGCACCACCACCGTGCCCCCGGTCATGTTCTCGCACCCAGAACTGCCGCAGCCCTCCACGACAGCCACCGCGCCGCTGTTGCGCACCGCGAACCGCTCCCCGGCCTGCCCGGCGGCGAACAGTTCCCCCGCCGTGGCCCCATACAGCACGGTGTTGCCGATGATGGTGTTGGCTTGGCTGACCAATGTGCTGCTCGGCGCCGGGCGCACCACGATGGTGGCGCCCGACAGGCCCTTGCCCACGTAGTCGTTGGCGTCGCCGAGCACTTCCAGCTTCAGCCCCTGCACCCCGAACGCCCCCAAGGACTGCCCGGCCGTGCCGCGCAGGCGCACCGTGATGTGCCCGGACTGCAAGCCGCTCATCCCGTATTGCCGGGTGATGCGCGACGACAGCTTGGTGCCGATGGCCCGGTGCGTGTTGCGGATGTTGTACTGCAACTGCATCTTCTCGCCCTGCGAGAACAGCGCGGCGGCGTCCCCGATCATCTGCGCGTCCAGCGTTTCCGGCACCTCCGTGCGCCCGGCCTGCGTGCAGTAACGCGCGTGCGGTCCCGGATCGGCCTGCGCCAGCAGCGGGTTGAAGTCGAGGTCGTCGAGCGGGTTGGACCCCCGGCTCACCTGCTGCAAGAGGTCCGTCCGCCCAATCACGTCGGTCAGCCGCTTGACCCCGAGCGACGCCAGGATGCCGCGCACGTCCTCCGCGATGAAGGAGAACAGGTTGATCACCTTCTCCGGGCTGCCGTCGAACTTCTGCCGCAGCGTGTCGTCCTGCGTGCACACCCCCACCGGGCAGGTGTTGCTGTGGCACTGCCGCACCATGATGCAGCCCATGGCGACCAGGCTCGTGGTGCCGATGCCGAACTCCTCCGCCCCCAGCATGGCCGCGATCACCACGTCCCGCCCGGTCTTGATCCCCCCGTCCGTCCGCAGCCGCACCCGGTGGCGCAGCCGGTTCAGCGTCAGCACCTGGTGCGCCTCGGACAGCCCCATCTCCCACGGCAGGCCCGCGTACTTCACGGAGGTCTGCGGGCTGGCCCCCGTGCCGCCGCTGTGCCCGCTGATCAGGATCGTGTCCGCCTTGGCCTTGGCGACCCCTGCCGCGATGGTGCCGATGCCGGAGCGCGACACCAGCTTCACGCACACCCCTGCGTCCGGGTTGACCTGCTTGAGGTCGTAGATCAGCTGCGCCAGGTCCTCGATGGAGTAGATGTCGTGGTGCGGCGGCGGGCTGATCAGGGTCACGCCCGGCGTCGAGTGCCGCAGCTTCGCGATGAGCGGCGACACCTTGAAGCCGGGCAACTGCCCGCCCTCGCCGGGCTTGGCGCCCTGCGCCATCTTGATCTCGATCTCGCGGCAGGCGTTCAGGTACTCGGCCGTGACCCCGAACCGCCCCGACCCCACCTGCTTGATCGCCGAGGAGGCGTTGTCCCCGTTCGGCCGCGGCGTGGCGCGCGCCGGGTCCTCGCCGCCCTCGCCGCTGTCGCTCCGGGCGCCGATGCGGTTCATCGCGATGCTCAGCGTCTCGTGCGCCTCC
This sequence comes from uncultured Acetobacteraceae bacterium, assembly GCA_964236415.1. Classification (GTDB taxonomy): domain Bacteria; phylum Pseudomonadota; class Alphaproteobacteria; order Acetobacterales; family Acetobacteraceae; genus CAHJXG01. The sequence goes on from CAXSEX010000092.1 coordinate 9,179, forward strand.
GGGCTGAGCGCGCCCAAGGAGATGCCCGGCGCCACCAGGCGCTTCCTGATCTCCGTGATGCTTTCCACGTCATCGACGGAGATCGGCTTCACCGCGTCGAACCGGAAGTCCAGCAGGTCGCGCAGCGCCACCGGCTTCTGCCGCCGCACTCCGTCCGCGTAGCGGCGGTACGTCTCGAAGCTGTCCGTCGCCACCGCCGTCTGCAAGGTGTGGATCAGCCCGCCGTCGAACGCATGAACCTCGCCCCGGCGCCGCAGCTTGTACACGCCCCCCACCGGCAGCGTCGCCGCCTCGCCCGCCCAGGCGGCCTCGTGCAGCCCCAGGATGCGCCGCGCGAGGCCCGACAGCCCGATGCCGGAGATGCGCGACTGCATGCCCGGGAAGAACTCGCCCACCAAGGCGCGGGACAGCCCGATGGCCTCGAAGTTGTAGCCGCCGCGGTAGGAGGAGATGACCGAGATGCCCATCTTGGACATGATCTTCAGCAGGCCCTTGTCGACCGCCTTCTTGTAGCGGTAGACGGCCTCCTTCAGCGTTATGTTGCCGAACAGGCCGCGGCGATGGCGGTCGGCGATGCCTTCCTGGGCGAGGTAGGCGTTGACCGTCGTGGCCCCCACCCCGATCAAGACGGCGAAGTAATGGGTGTCGATGCACTCAGCACTCCGCACGTTGAGGCTGGTGAAGGTGCGCAGCGACTGCCGCACCAGGTGCGTGTGCACCGCCCCCGCGGCCAGGATCATCGGCATCGGCGCGCGGTCCTCCCCCTGCGCCTCGTCCGTCAGCACCACGTGGGCGCAGCCGGCGCGCACCGCCTCCTCCGCCTCGCGCCGGACGCGGTCCAGCCCGGCGCGCAGCCCGGCCTCCCCCTCCGCCGCGGGAAAGGTGCAGTCCACCCGGCACGCCCCCTCCCCCATCCGCGCCGTCATCGCCGCGAACTCGGCGTTGCTCAGCACGGGGCTTTCAAGCTGCAAGAGGTCGCACTGGCTGCTGTCCTCGTCGAGCACGTTGCCGAGGTTGCCGAGCCGGGTCTTCAGCGTCATCACCCGCGTCTCCCGCAGGCTGTCGATGGGCGGGTTGGTGACCTGGCTGAACCCTTGGCGGAAGTAGTGGTGCAGGCCGCGGTAGCGCTCGCTCAGCACCGCGATGGGCGTGTCGTCCCCCATGGAGCCGATGGCCTCGGCGCTTTCCTCCACCATGGGGTGCAGGATCATCTCCAACTCTTCCAGCGTCGTGCCCACCGCGAGCTGCCGCCGCCGCAGCTCCTCCGGCGCATACTGCACGCTCTCCGGCGCGTCCGTCTTGATGATGCCGTCGAGCCGGGTGATCCCCTTGGTCCATTCCCCGAACGGCTGCCGGGCGGCGAGCAGGTCCTTCAACTCGTCATCGAGGTAGAACCGCGCCGCTTCCAGATCGACGCCCACCGTCTGGCCGGGACCCACCCGGCCCTTGGCGACGATCTCGGCTTCCAGGAACTTCACCATCCCCGTCTCGCTGCCGACCACCAGCAGCTTGCTGTCGGTGACGGTGTAGCGGAGCGGGCGCAGCCCGTTGCGGTCCAGCCCGGCGATCACCCAGCGCCCGTCGGTGGCGGTGATCGCCGCCGGGCCGTCCCACGGCTCCATGACGGCGTTGCAGTAGCTGAACAGGTCGCGGTGCGCCTCGGGCATCGTCGCGTCCTGCCCGACGCTGGCCGGGATCAGCAGCGCCTTGGCCATCGGCGCGTCCCTTCCTGCGCGCACCAGCAGCTCGAACACGTTGTCCAGCGTCGCGGTGTCCGACCCGCCCGCCTGCACCACCGGCTTCACGTCCTCGATGAAGCCCTCCAAGGCCCCCGCCGCCAGCCGCGTCTCGTGCGACTTCATCCAGTTGGTGTTGCCGTGGACGGTGTTGATCTCCCCGTTGTGCGCCAGCATCCGGAATGGCTGCGCCAGCTTCCAGGTCGGGAAGGTGTTGGTGGAATACCGCTGGTGGTAGATCGCGAAGCGGCTGACGAAGCGCGGGTCGTGGAGGTCCGGGTAGAAGTCGGCGAGGCTTTCCGCCAGGAACATCCCCTTGTAGATGATGCTCCGGCAGGACAGGCTGCAAATATACAGCTCCGCGATTTGCGACAGGATCGCCTGCTTCTCGATCTTGCGCCGGATCACGTACAGGTCGCGCTCGAACGCCGCGCCGTCGCCCTCGGCATCGAGGCCGGGGCGTCCGCGGATCATGATCTGCTCGATTTCCGGCCGGGTCGCGTTGGCCTTCTCGCCGATGCAGTCCACGTTGATCGGCACCTGCCGCCAGCCGTAGATGCCGTAGCCGAGCGCCAGGATCTCCGCTTCCACGATCTGCCGGCAGCGTTCCTGCGCGCCGAGGTCGGTCTTGGGCAGGAACACCATGCCCACCGCCATGCGCCCCGGCGGCTCCGCGTGCCCGGAGCGCCGCACGGCTTCGGCGAAGAAGTCCTGCGGGATCTCGATGTGGATGCCCGCCCCGTCCCCGGTCTTGCCGTCCGCGTCCACGGCGCCCCGGTGCCACACGGCGCGCAGCGCGTCGATGCCCGCCTGCACCACGTCGCGCCGGGCGCGGCCGTCGAGGGCGGCGACGACGCCGACCCCGCAGGCGTCGTGCTCCTGGGCGGGGTCGTAGGTGTGTTCGAGGCGCGCAACGTTGGCGGCCCAGGCGGCGGGGAAGTCGGGTTCGGGGCGGTCAGTCATGGTGCAAACGCCTTTTCGTCGATGCCGAGTTTCTCGAATGAACTGCTTGAACCGCCGTCGAGTGGTCGAGGCGGCTTGAACGCTGGCGCGCGCTCCGTGCTTGCACCCCGCAGCAGCCCCGCTCAGCCACCGGGGACGGCCCAGGCGCTCAGAGTGGCCGCGCCCTGGCGGAGTGCCTTCACCGGCACGTACTCGGGCGAGGACCAGAAGGCGTGGATGGCGTCCACCGAAGGGAACTCGAACAGCGTCGCGCGGCCCGCCGCGTCCCCG
>CAXSEX010000093.1:0-2900 GCA_964236415.1 uncultured Acetobacteraceae bacterium
ACAAGCTGGTCAGAGCCAAGTCCCAGGTGGTCCGCTTTTTCGACGAGGGCAGCGAGCTACAGCAGATGCTGACGGGCGGCGATGCCGTGCTGGCGCAGACCTACGCCAGCACGCCCGCCCGCCTGATCCTGGCCGGCCAGCCGTTCCGCCGGGCGCTGCCGCGCGAGGGCAGCATGGGCTTCGTGTACAACTTCGCCGTCGTGAAAGACGCGCCCAACCGGGATGCGGCCTACCGTTTCCTGGACGCCCTGCTCGGCACGCCCGGCATGGAAGCGGCGCTGACCCGCTCGGCCGGCTACACGTCAAGCTTCAAGGACGCTGGCGCCGGGCTGACGGAGGCGGAGCGGGCGGCCTACGGGCTTGATCCCGCCGCCCTGGGCCGGCTGCGCTTCGCGCGCCACGAGGGCCAGGCGCTCAGCTCCGCGCTGATCGACCGTGCCGTGGAGGAGGTGCGCGCCGGGTGACTCGCTGGCTGCGCCGGCTGTTCGTCGCCGTGCCCGTGCTGTGGGTGGCAGTGGCGCATGTGGGGCCGCTGCTGGCGATGGCACGCATCAGCCTGCTGGACGCCTACCCCGCGGCGCCGGGGGCGGCGGCGGTCCTGGGGGGCCGGGCCTATGCGGCGTTCCTGGACGGACCGGGCTACCGCGCCGCGCTGGGCCATAGCTTGTGGATGGCTGCGGCGGCGACGGGGATCGCCCTCGCCCTGGCCTGGCCGCTGGCTTGGCACGTCGCGATGGAGGTGCCGCCCGCGCGGCGCGCCCGGCGGCTGGCGCTGCTGATCGCGCCCTTCTGGACCAGCGAGGTGTTGCGCATGTTCGCCCTCGTGCTGCTGCTGGCGAACCGCGGCGCGCTGAACGCCGTGCTGCGCTGGGCTGGTGTTCCGGGTGCGCCGGTGCCGCTGCTGTACGGCACCGGCGCCGTGCTGGCGGGGACCGTTTACACGGTCCTGCTGACCATGCTGCTGCCGGTGTTCGCGGCGCTGGACCGGCTGCCGCCGGATCTGCTGGACGCGGCGGCCGACCTCGGGGCGGGGCCGTGGCAGCGCCAGGGGCTGGTCGTGCTGCCCTTGGCGGCGGGCGGCGTCGCGTCCGGCGTGGCGCTGACGTTCCTGTTGTGCCTGGGCGTGCTGGCGGCGCCCGCGCTGCTGGGCGGGGCGGGCACGCCGGCCTTTGCCGCCGTGATCGCGGGCTTCTTCGGCGGCGCCAGCGGGCGGTGGCCGATGGGGGCGGCCTTCAGCCTGGTGCTGCTCGCGGCGGGCACGGCCTGCGCCGGCGCATTGGCCTGGGGTGTCAAGGCGGGAAGCGTGCGCGCCGGGTCGGGACGGCTTCGCGCGTGAGCCTGGGCCGGCTCGCCGCGGCCTGCTATTGGGGCGCCGTCCTGGCGCTCGCGTTGCCGCTCGGCCTGATCGTGCTCACCGGCCTGACCGACTCGTCCCTGGTGGGCTTCCCCCTCGGCCGCCCCAGCCTGCGCTGGCACGCCGCGGCGCTGGCCGACCCGGCCAACGCGCGGGCGTTCCTGCTGTCTCTCGCCTTGGCCGCGGCATCGGCCGCGCTGGCGGTGGCGGCGGGTGCCTGGATCGCGCTCGCGGCGGGCATGCTGCGGCCGGGCTGGCGATGGCTGCTGCTGGCCGGAACACTGGCGCCGTTGGTGACGCCCGGGATCGTGCACGCCATCGCGCTCCGCATCGCCATCCGCGCGGTCGGGCTGGACCCGGGGCCGCTTGCCGTCCTGCTCGGCCACGTCGTGCACGCCACGCCCTTGGCGGCGCTGATGGTCGGCGCCCGGCTCGCCACCCTGCCGCCCGAGTTGGTGGAGGCCGCGCAGGACTTGGGCGCCGGGCCGGTCGGCGCCTTTTGGTGGGTCAAGCTGCCCTGGCTCGGCCGCACGCTGGCCGGTGCCGCGCTGCTGGCCGCGCTGAACAGCTTCGACGACTTCGTCCGCTCCTTTTTCCTGGGCGGCTTCGAGCCGACCTTGCCGGTGCTGATCTTCGGCCGCCTCCGCTCCGGCCTCACGCCCGAGATCAACGCGCTGGCGACGCTGGCCCTGCTGGCGACGGCCGCCATCGGGGCGGCGCTCGCCCGGCTCACGCGGGCATAAGGTCAGAACCGCTGCGTCAGCCCCGCCAGGACCGCGCGGCGCAGCCCGTATTGCGGCGCGCCCACGCCCACGCCGGTGCCGTCCCGGATCTCGTAGCGCCGGTCGAGCAGGTTGATCACGTCGAGCCGCAGCTCCGTCGGCTTCCCGGCCACGAGCTGCACCCTTTGCACGGCTGACAGGTTGACCGTGTAGTAGCCCGGCAGCGCCTGGCCGTTCGGCGTGTCCCCGCCCCGACGCAGCCCGCTGCCCACGATCAGGTCGGTTGACAGCCGCGTCGGGAACCGGCTGAGCGGGTTCAGCGTGTAGGCCGCGCCGCCGGAGCCGGTCCATCGCTGGTCATGGTCGAGGTGGATGTAGTGCTGCGCGATGTAGGCCAGGTCGGCCGCGGAGAAGTTGAACTGCGACGAGGTGATGTTCTTGCCGATGCCGCGCGAGTAGGCGACGTTGCCATACAGCGACAGCGGCCCGCGGTCGTAGGTCGCCGACACCTCGACCCCATGCTGCTGCGAGCGGTCGTAGTTGTAGGGGGTGAGGATGACCGGCGCGCCGAACTGCCCCTCGTCGATCAGGTTGTGCGCGGTCTTGAAGTAGCCGTCCACGGCGAGGGTGAGGCCGGGCAGGATTACCTGGCTGGCGCCCACGTCGTAGTAGTTGGCCCGCTCCGCCTTCACGGTCGTGTCGCCGGTCGGGTTTGCCGCCCCGGTGGTGGCGGCAAACTTGCTCAGCGTCTGGTTGCCGACCAGCTCGCACGGCGCGGTCCGCGGCTGCGTGGCATACGAGAATTTCAGGTAGCGCCCGCGCGA
>CAXSEX010000093.1:2910-12075 GCA_964236415.1 uncultured Acetobacteraceae bacterium
CGAACGGCGGCGGCGTGAAGTAGCGGGAATAGCCGGCGTGCAGCGTCGTGCCCTCCAGCGGCGTCCACACCACGTTGACCCGCGGGCTGAAGGCGTTGTCCTTGGTGTAGGCGTCCACCACGTCGAACCGGCCGCCGTAGTTGACGGTGACGGAGGGCAGGATGCGCCATTCGTCCTGCAAATAGATGCCGTAGGTGTACCCGGTCTTGCCGGAACTGTCCTGGACCGCAAAGGGCTGGTCGCCCGTCTGCGCGCCGCTGTCGTCCACCGGCAGCACGAGCGAGTTCGATTTCGCAACCGACCGTTCGGCCTGCGCCAGGAACCCGGCGCGGATCGTGTGGCTGGGGCTGACCTTCCAACTCGCGTCGGTTTGGGTGCCGTTGGCCCAGCTCGACCGCGCCGCCGTCTGCGCGATGCCGCCGAACAGCAGGTCGCCCAGCGGGTCCGGCGTGTAATACAGGCTGCTGTAGCGTGTGAACAGCGAGGCCTGCACGTCCAGCGCGCCGTACTGCTTTTGCAGCGACAGGATGCCAAAATGCGTCAATTCGCGCTGGTGCTCGGTCAGGCTGGCGCTGTCGATGCTGTTCTGCCCGTTGACCGTGAGGCCGAGGTCCGGCTGCAGGCCGCCGCGGTTGGGAATCTGGAAATCGCCGTGGAACGTGCCGGCGAGCAGGCTGATGCGCGTCGTGCCATCCAGGATGCCGGAAAGGTGGGCGAAGCCGCGGAACTGGTCGGTCGTGTCGTGCAGAGCGTTGAAGTTGTTGGCCGGGTTCTCGATGCCGATGTTGCTGTGCAGGTACTCTCCCGTGAGGTAATAGTCGATGGCGCCCGCCCGCCCGCCGTACTCGAAGCTGGGCTGCAGGGTGCTGCGCGACCCGCCATACATCGTGAGGGCGCCGCCGGGATCGGTGGTGCCGGACTTGGTGGTGATATCGACGACACCGGCCTGGCGGAAGCCATACTGGGCGGGCAAGGCGCCGGTGATCAGCGACAGCGAATGGGCAAACCGGGTTTCCAGCGCCTGGCCGAACACCGACAAGCCCTCGGGCAACTGCACGCCGTCGAGGCGGTATTGCACGTTGGCGTGCTCGTTGCGGATGTGCACCTGGCCGAAGCTGTCCTGCGCGACGCCGGGCGATTGCAGCAGGATTTGCTGCAAGGGCGCCTGGTCGCCTTGGGGCAGCGTCTCGATGGCGCCGCGGTCGAAGCGGTACACGGTGGCGCCAAGGCTGGGCTGAATGGCGGTGCGCGCGGCGTCCAGCCGCTGCGCGACCACGGAAATGTCGTCCAGGGCCATGTCGCTGCCGAGATTGACGGCAGGCGGCGCCGGCGGAACTGTCCGGGACGGCGCCGCGGAAAGGTCCGCCGCCAGCACGGGGATGGCGGCGAGCGCCCCCATGGCGCTGCCCAGCACGATAACCTGACGCCGTCTCATTCAGATCTGTCCCCACTGCTGACCGGGCCGGGAACTTGATACATTGTGTCAATTCAGGCAATGTCATAAATCGAGGCCCGCCCCAGCCTTTCGGCGACGGGGCGAGGGGCTTGAGCAATCGCCGCGCGGCCCTGGCAGCCGCCCGTGCAACGGGGGTCTGCATGTCGAGATTTGCCGCAGTTGTTGCCTTGGGCGGGAGTCTGGCGTGCCTTGGCTTGGCCGCCCCGCCGGCCTGGTCCCAAGCGGCGCGCGGCCCTGTGCCGGTCGTGGCCGCCGAGAACTTCTACGGCGACATCGCCCAGCAGGTCGGCGGCCCCGGCGTCAAGGTGACGAGCGTGCTGAGCAACCCCGACCAGGACCCCCATCTGTTCGAGGCCAGCCCCTCCGTCGCGCGGGGGATATCGGCGGCCCGGATCGTCATCTACAACGGCATCGACTATGACCCCTGGATGGAAAAGCTGCTCGGGGCTGCCCGCAATCCAGACCGGAAGACGCTCGTGGTGGCCGACCTCCTCCACAAGAAACCCGGCGACAACCCCCACATCTGGTACGACCCGGCGGCCATGCTGGCGCTTGCCCAAGCCTTGGCCGACAGCCTGGCCAGCGCCGACCCGGCGCACGGGGACGGCTACCGGCAGCGCCTGGCCACCTTCCAAGCCTCGGTGCAGCCGATCCAGGCCAAGATTGCCGCGTTGCGGGCACGCCTGGCCGGCACCCCGGTGACGGCGACGGAACCGGTGTTCGGCTACATGTTCGCGGCCCTCGGCATGGAGGTGCGGAACCAGTCGTTCCAGCTATCGGTGATGAACGACACCGAGCCGAGCGCCTCCGACATCGCCGCCTTCGAGGACGACCTGAAAACGCGCAAGGTCAAGCTGCTGGTGTACAACAGCCAGGCCTCCAACCCGGTCGCGGCGCGCATGGAGAAGCTGGCCCGGGCCGCCCGCGTCCCGGTGGTGGGCGCGACGGAAACGGAGCCGGTCGGCAAGGGATACCAGGCGTGGATGCTGGGCGAGCTGGACGCCATCGACCGGGCACTGCCGAAGCCGCCCTCTTGAACGCCATCGAGTTCCGCGGCGTCCACCTGGACCTCGGGAGCCGTCCGATCCTGTCCGGCGTCAACCTGGACATCGGCGCCCGCGAGTTCGTGGGCGTGCTGGGGCCGAACGGCGCCGGCAAGACCACGCTGATGCGCGCCGTCCTCGGGCTGGTGCCGCCGAGCCGGGGCGCCATCCACGTCCTCGGCCGCCCGGCGGCGCGGGGCAACCCGGCGGTCGGCTACATGCCGCAGGCCCGCGGCGCCGTCGCCAGCATGCGGCTGAGCGGCTGGGACTTCGTCGCCGGAGTGGTGGACGGCCACCGGCTGGGCTTGCCCGTCATCGGCAAGGCCGCCCGGGCGGAGGTGGACCGGGCGCTCGACCTGGTTGGCGCCCGCGAGCTGGCCCGGCGCCCGCTGACCGAGACCTCCGGCGGCGAGCGGCAGCGCCTGCTGCTGGCCCAGGCGCTGATCGGGCGCCCGCGCCTGCTCCTGCTGGACGAGCCGCTGATCAGCCTCGACCCGCACCACCAGCGCGGCGTGGTGGAGCTGGCGCGGTCGCTGCAAGCCGAGCTTGGCCTCACCGTGCTGTTCAGCGCGCATGAGCTGAACCCACTGCTCGGCGCGCTCGACCGGGTGCTCTACCTCGGACGCGGCCAGGCGGCGCTCGGCACGGTGGATGAGGTGATCACCGGCCCCGTGCTGTCGCGGCTTTACGGGTCGGAGATCGACGTGGTGCGCGTGAAGGGCAGGATTTTCGTCATGTCCGGTCGCCACGACACGGAACGCGACGGCCACCGGCACGACGGCCCGGGCGCACGTCACGGCTCCTCCGGCGTGCATGCCGGCCATGCTTGACTACGACTTCATGCGAACCGCCTTCGCCGCGGCGGGCGTGGTCGCGGTCGTCTCGGGCGCGGTCGGCTACTTCCTGGTGCTGCGCGGCCAAACCTTTGCCGGGCACGCGCTGGCCCATGTCGGCTTCACCGGCGCCACGGGCGCGTTCCTCGTCGGGGTCGCGCCGCTTTGGGGCCTCGTGCTCGCGACCGTGGCCGCCGGGGTCGGCATGGGGCTGATGGGGGAACGGCTGGCGCAGCGGGACGTGGCCATCGGCCTCGTGCTGTCGCTGGCGCTCGGGTTCGGCCTCTTGTTCCTGCATTTCTACACCGCGTTCGCGACGCAGGCGACGGCGCTGCTGTTCGGCAACGTGCTGGCCGTGGATGCCGGCACCGTTTGGACGCTCGCCGCACTCGGCGCTGTCAGCCTCGCGGCGCTCGCCGTCATCTCCCGGCCGCTGCTGTTCGCCAGCCTGCAGCCGGAACTGGCGGAGGCAAAGGGCGTCTCGCTGCGGCTGTACTCCGTGCTGTTCCTGGCTATCGTGGCGCTGGCGACCGCCGAATGCGCGCAGATCGTCGGCGTGCTCCTGGTGTTCTCGCTCATGGTCGGCCCGGCGGCCACGGCCCAGCGCCTCACAAGCGGGGTGGGGAAGGGCATCTTGCTTTCGATGGCCCTGGCGCTGGCGGAGGCATGGCTCGGCATCACGCTCGCCTTCGACACCGATTGGCCGAGCAGCTTCTGGATCACCGCCCTGAGCGCCGGGGCCTACCTGCTCACGACCCTGCCGCGTCCGGCTTGGCCACGGCAGGCAGCGCCGCTGCCGCACCAGGCGATGGACCATCCGGCGCCAAGCGCCGCGCCCCGGAAGGGCTGACGCGAACCGACGGACCAGCGCCGTCAGCCGCCGTTGATGGCGGCGAACACCTTGCCACGGTCGCTCTGGGCCTCCGCGTAGCGTTGCAGCTTAGCCCGTTCGACCAGGATTTCCGGCGCCGAGCCGTCAGCGGCGAACAAGGCCATGCTGTCCCGGACATACTCGTCAAGCGGCGTCGCCCTCGGCTTGGCGCGCTGCCCCGGCGTGACGTCGGTTGCGACCAGCGGCGGCGCCAGCTCGATTACCTGAACCGGGGTTTCGCACAGCTGGAAGCGCAGCGACTGCATGGACGCACTGGTTCCCCTCGCCGAGTTGGCCCGCGTCGTGGCAGGCAACGCCTTTGCGTCGCAGTGCTGGCCGCCCCAGCAACCACGAAACGGTGTGAAATGGCCACGACCTAAGCGTCAACGACTCTAAGCAGGCATTCGTGGCGCACGCCACGAATGCCTGCTTAGTCGGCGAACCTCCCGGCGCGGATGAAAGCGGCGATCCGCTCCGCGAGCATGATCGTCGTCAGGTTGACCGGCACCGAGATCGTTTCAGGAAAGATCGAGGCGTCCACCACGCGCAGTCCACTGATGCCCCGGACGCAACCACTGGCATCGGCGACGGCTGTAGGGTCATCCTTGCCGCCCATCGGCACGGTCGAGGTGCCATGATAGAAGGTCATCGCGCCTCGGTCGATGGCTTCGTCGATCGGCACGGACGTTGCCTCGCCGGCCTCTGCGTTGAGCTCCCGGTCGATCATCTGTGCGACCGGGTGCAGCGCCGCCATCCGCCGGGCCAGCAGCATCGCCTCGCGCAGGCGTTCGCGGTCGTCCGGATGGGCGAGCAAGCGGTAATCGATCCGGGGCGTCACCCACGGGTCCGTGCTTTTCAGCCGCACCGTCCCCGTGCTGCGCGGCGTGACGACGCAAGCCCAGATGCGCAGCGTGCGGATCGGTGCGCCGGCCTCGTCGGCATCGGGTTGGACCGAGACGGAAAGCTGAAGGTCGAGTTCGCCGCCACGCGCCAACGACGACTGCGTCCACACGACGCCGCTGCCGCCGGGCGGTTGATCGGGAACGTCTCGCTTCAAGCCGTAGCCAAGGACGCACATCGGCTGGTCCTGCAACCGCTCGCCGACCGGCAGGTCCGCAGTCACGGCGATGCCAAGCCCGCTGAGATGTGCCGCCGGACCGACACCGGAGCGCAGCAGCACGGCCGGGCTGCCATAAACGCCAGCCGACAGGATCGCCTCATCGGCGGGGAGCAGCTCGCCGTCCGCCAGCCGTACGCCCGCCACGCGGCGCCCGTCGCGGCCTGCGGACACACCGCACCCGCCGGAGAATTCGATCCGGTCAACCAGCGTGTCGGCACGGATCGTCAGGTTGACGCGCGCCCGCACGTCGGCGGTCAGGTAGGCCGTGCCGGTATTCGCGCGCACGCCATCGACGATGTTCTTCACCTCGCCGCCGACTCCGTGCTGCTGAGCGCCGTTGAAGTCGTCGATCCAAGGAAGCCCGGCACTCGCCGCCGCTTCCACGAAGGCGCGAACCGGCGGGGCAAGGTTCGCAGGCGTGGACTGGCGGATTGGCCAAGGTCCCGAGCGGCCATGCCAGCGCGGGTCGTCGATGTCGCTGCTTTCCATCCGCTTGTAGGCGGCAAGCGCGTGATCGAATGACCAATCCGGCAGGCCGGGCGCCATCCAACGGGCGAAGTCGGCTGGCCGCGCGCGCCGCGCGATTCCCGCATTGATCGCCGAGCCGCCGCCCAGCACCTTGCCCGCGTAAGCAGCGAGCGCATGGCCGGTCCGCCCGGGCACGCTCTGATATCCCCACGTCCGATGCGGCTCGATGGCAATCGCCGGGCCGATCAATTCGGCGGGGTAGCGGTCGGGCGGATAGGCGGGACCGGCCTCCAGCAGCAGCACCCGGCGGTCCGCATCCTCGCTCAACCGCGCCGCGAGCACGCAGCCGGCGCTCCCGCCCCCGATGATGACCGTGTCCCAGCCGCTCACAAGGGCCGCTCCTGAAGTGCATGCGCCATGACGCCTCCTGCTTCCCGTCTCGACCTGGGGCGCAAACTCTACGCACGGCGAAGCGTTCGTCTCGCGACAGCAGGATCTCGACAAGCCGTTTTCCAAGCCGTGGTGTTGGTTGGCCGGGTTCGGCCTTGCGGCGAGGTTGGTCACCCATCGCTGCAACGAAGTTGCTGGCCGACCGCCCCCAGGCTCAGCCCAGCGGCGATGTCTTGCTCCCGAGCTTGTCACCGCTCTCAAGCGGAACCCTGCAGCCGTTCAGGAAGCGGCTGAGCAGGTTGAACCAAGCGATGATCAGCACGAGCTTACGGCACATGACGTCGTCGAAGGTGTCCCGCATCTTCTGCAAGGTGGCGTCCGCGAGCGTGCCGTCCTTGGTGAGTTCATCGGTGGCCCTTAGGACCAGCGATGTTTGTTCATCAAGCCCGGGCGGAACCCCGTCGGCTGCCATGGCGTCGATTTCCTGTTGAGTGCAGCCGGTGTTCTTGGCCATGACCGCATTGGCCTGCCATTCGTAAGGGCAGTTCAACAGCTTGGCAGTCCGCAGGATGATGAGCTCCCGCAGCTTGGGTTCGATGCCCTCAGCCTGGAACACTGCTTGAACGAGGCCGACCAGGCCATCCATCATGTCTTCGGTCCCAGCGATCATCCTGGCGACGTTCAGGTCGTTGGCGCCTTTCACCTTGGCGGCGGCATCCGGCCCCAGCTCTTCGTCTGTGGGAAGCGGGATGCTGACGCTTGTGGTGTAGGAGGTCGGAGGTGTGTTCACAGCGGCGTCCTTTTCTTGCCGATCCGAAAAAGCCAAACCTGCTCATAGGCGCTCAAAGCATCAGGGGGCCGAAAGGGCGGCGGCCTGAGCCGACAAGCACACGCGGCCCATACGCGGGAACAGCACTTTCATGAAGAAGTTGCTGGATTCCATGGTCGCGCCCGAGATCGCATCCTCCGCAAACACGAGGCTGTAGCCTCGGTCGTAAGCGGCTCGGATGGTTGATTCGACGCCGAACTCCGTGGCGACTCCGGCGATCAGCAACGTTTCGATTTTTCTTCGCCGGAGCTGCTGATCCAGGTCGGTCCCGTAGAAAGCACCCCACTGCCGCTTGGTGATCACGATGTCGCCGGGGGCCGGGCCGGCGTCCGCCGCGAACTCGGCTCCGTCCGGAAGCGGCGGAGTATTGGGCAAGGGTTCGTCGGCTGGCAGATCCAGCATCTCCGTCACGAGCACATGCGTGTGGGCAACGAGGCCGCCCGACGAGCGAACCGCGGCGGCAATGACGTTTGAACTGCGCACCACATCGGCGAAGCTGTGAGGCTGGAACGGCAGGTTCGCGTTGCTGGCCTGCAAATCGATCATGATGAGCGCGCACCTTCGCCCGGTAAGCGTCAGGGGCGCGTGGGCAGCCAAGCCGGCCTCGACACCGGCCGCTGACGAGGACCGCGAGGGCGCGCCGAGAGTCCCCGACAGGATCGCGGAACCCAGCAGGACGTTGCGCCTTGAAAGGTCTAGGCCCGGCACGGCTGAACGACCCCACGAACTTCCGCAATTTGCTTTGGCGAATGCACCATTTACCGCCGCCTTTTAGATGGTTCGAGATCTGAATGGCAGGCTTCAAAGCCGGATCGCCTGCGGCGCGCAGGCTGTGACGGCGACGCCGCGCACCCGGGCTTGCCATCCCCGGCGTCCGCGGCCTACCGGTTCCGCGCCACACGTCTTGAGGTGTCCATGACCAAGCAGCTCCATCTCGGCGCCTTCATGCGCCCGGTCGGCATCCACACCGCTTGGTGGCGGGTGCCCGGCGCCTGGCCGGACGCCAACTTCAACCTCCATGCCCTGGTCCGCCTGATCCAGACGCTGGAGCGCGGATGCTTCGACGCCTTCTTCATGGCCGACCACCTGGCCGTGCTGAACATGCCCATGGCCGCGCTCCGCCGTAGCGCCACCGCCACCTCCTTCGAGCCGCTGACCCTGCTGTCGGCGCTGGCCATGGTGACGCAGCGCATCGGCCTGGTCGCCACCGCCAGCACGACGTTCGACGAGCCATACCACATCGCCCGGCGCTTCGCCTCCTTGGACCACATCAGCGCCGGGCGGGCCGGGTGGAACGTGGTGACCACCAGCAACCCCGACGCCGCCCTCAACTTCGGCCGGGACGAGCACGTGGGGCACGACGAGCGCTACCGCCGGGCGCGCGAGTTCCACGCGGTCGTCACGGGCCTGTGGGACAGCTGGGCGGACGACGCCTGGCTGCGGGACCAGGACACGGGCATCTTCTTCGACCCGGACAAGATGCACGTCCTGGACCACCGGGGCGAGCACCTGTCCGTGCGCGGCCCCCTCAACATCGCGCGCCCCGTGCAGGGCTGGCCGGTGATCGTGCAGGCGGGCGCGAGCGAAGCCGGGCGGCAGCTTGCGGCCGAAACGGCGGAGGCGGTGTTCGGCAGCAGCCGCACGCTGGAGGATGGCCGCAGCTTCCGCGCGGACCTGTCGGCGCGGATGCGCGCCGTGGGCCGCAACCCCGCCCACCTCAAGGTGCTGCCTGGCGCGCTGGTGGTCGTGGGGCGGACGAGCGAGGAGGCGCGGAACAAGAAGGCGCTGCTCGACAGCCTCGTGCACCCCGACAGCGGCATTCCGAACCTGTCGATACGCTTGGGCGTGGATGCGTCCGGCTTCGACCTCGACGCGCCGCTGCCGGAGCTGCCGCCGACGAACCAGGGCCAGAGTGGCCAGGCCGCCCTCGTCGCCCTGGCCCGGCGCGACAACCTCACGGTGCGGCAACTGGCGCAGCTGGCCGGCGGCTATGCCGGGCTGCAAATGGTGGGCACGGCAGGGGAAATCGCCGACACCATGCAGGCCTGGCTGGAGGCCGACGCGGCGGACGGGTTCAACGTGATGTTCCCGACCGTGCCGCAGGGCCTCGACGACTTCGTGGACCTGGTGGTGCCCGAGCTGCAGCGCCGCGGCA